>JANOJH010000383.1:0-1037 GCA_031408135.1 Bdellovibrio sp.
TATCAAGGTATAACAGATGGAGATATTGGCTACATTAAATTGGATGACTTTACTCCGGGTGCAGGAAAGGAAGTGGGAGAAGCAGTTATTAAACTAAAGGAAAAAGGAGCGAAGAAAATTATACTGGATCTGAGAGATAACCCGGGCGGCTTGCTGTTTGAGGCTGTGAATATTGTCAACGTGTTTATCCCCAAAGGTCTTGAGGTGGTCGCCACAAAAGGAAAGGTGCAGGAATGGAACAAGTCTTATGTCACACTCAATAATCCGGTGGATACTGAAATTCCACTGGCAGTACTCACTAGTTATGGCAGCGCATCGGCATCGGAAATTGTTGCAGGTGCCTTGCAGGATTACGATCGCGCAATTTTAATAGGACAAAAAACTTTTGGTAAAGGATTGGTTCAAACCACCCGTCAATTAGCATATAACGCCCAGCTAAAAGTTACCACTGCGAAATATTATATCCCAAGTGGTCGGTGCATTCAGGCATTGGACTACACCCATCGCAAAAAAGATGGTACGGTAGAAAAATTCGCTGATTCATTGAAGGTAGAGTTTAAAACAAAAGGAGGCCGCAAAGTATTTGATGGTGGTGGCCTTGACCCGGATGTTGCAATTAAGAATGAATCTTTAGGATCAGTAACAGAAGAGTTAATTACCAGCGGTTTCGTCTTTGAGTATGCAAACAGATATTGTGGTGAACACCAGGAAGTGCCTGCTACCATGAGAAATTTTAAATTAACAGATACTGAGTATACTAAGTTTTTAGCGTGGCTAAAAGACAAGAATTTCAAGTACTCTACCGAGTTGGAAAAGCAAACTGAAAAGCTAATTGAAGCGGCTAAGAGTGAGCGACATTATGATGAATTACAAATCCAACTTAACGCATTGAAAACAAAAATCGATCAGAATCACGCGTCTGACTTTATGCGATTTAAAGATGAGATTTCCAGAATTTTAGAAGGAGAGATTGCTTTTCACTATCGCCTTACAGCAGGCCAGTCTGAAATTTCTCTTGATAAGGAACCCGAAATCGT
>JANOJH010000401.1:0-1507 GCA_031408135.1 Bdellovibrio sp.
CATTTATAGTCTTATATAGTTCTACAAGCCAAAGTTTATCATGACTTGATATCTTAATGGATGTGATTTTTTCATTTTCTGTCTATTAAACCAGCTAATTCCGATTCTCCTTTACTTCTTCACAAAATAATCTGCTAGCAACTCGGCTTGCCTTAAGACTGTGTCAATTGCTTTTTGCTGCTTGTCTGGTGGATAGCCGTATTTGGTAAGCGTTCTCTTCACTAACACCATTAGTTTAGCTCTTGCACTTTCTCTTATTGTCCAGTCAATAGTGGCGTTAGACCTTACTTTGTCCGCAATCTCTCTGGCAATCTCTTTAAGAGTTTCATCGCCTAAAACTTGAACCGCATTGTCGTTTACTTCTAACGCGTTGTAAAAAGCAACTTCATCAATGGATAGTCCTAGTCTTTCACCTTCCTTGTCAGCCTCTTTAATTTCCCTGGCAATGTCTATTAGTTCCTGAATGATTTCAGCAGTTGTCAATAGGTTGTTTTGGTAGCGTTTTATAGCACCTTCCAACATTTCTAATAATTTCTTGCTCTTGACGAGATTGGTTTTTGCTCTTGTTTTAATTTCATCATTCAGTACCTTCTTCAATAATTCTAGAGCAAGGTTCTGGTGCTTCATTCCTTTTACCTCTATCAGAAATTCATCTGAGAGAATTGAAATTTCCGGTTTGTCAATCCCGGCTGCTTCAAATATGTCAATGACCTGATCTGAATTTAATGCTTCATCTACTATTTGCTTAATGGCTGTTTCTACTTCAATGTCTGATTTGCCAGAGCCTGTACCCTCAAATTTTACTAACCTCGCTTTCACTGCCTGAAAAAATGCTACATCGGGGAGATATTGCTGCACTTCATCTTTTGTAATGCAAAGGGAAAGAGCCTGACTTAATAAACTCACTTCGCGAATGAATCTTTCTTTGCCCTCTGTTAAACCAAGAATATGTTCTTCTGCTTGAAGTATAATGGATAGTTTTTCTTTTGAATCGACTGTTAAAAACCTTCTGTAATTAAATTTAAAGCTGTTCACGTAATATGCTTCTGGTTCTTCACTTAAAATGTCTTTTCGCGTTTTGCTGTCTTCATTGAACATTTGCTGAACAACCTCCAATTTTTCCATGAACACCTCAACTGCCTTTGCAATATTCTCTGCGGGATCGCCTTTTCCTCCAGCCTCTCCGTAAAATGAAAGTGCCTTTTTTAAATCTGTTCCTATACCCAAATAGTCGACAATCAAACCACCCGGCTTGTCTTTGAAGACCCTGTTTACCCTTGCTATTGCTTGCATCAGGTTATGGCCTCTCATGGGCTTATCAATATACATGGTGTTTAAGCAAGGGGCGTCAAACCCAGTGAGCCACATATCCCTGACAATAACAATTTTCAATTGATCAGATGGGGCCTTCATCCGTTCTGATAAATCTTTGCGCTGTTGCTTGGTGGTGTGATGTTTTGAAATTTCTGGGCCATCCGCACTGTTGGTAGTCATCACTACTTTGATG
>JANOJH010000427.1:0-13903 GCA_031408135.1 Bdellovibrio sp.
CTGATTCCGTCGAATTCGCCGCAGGAGTAGGCCATAAATTTTAACGGCCTAGATGCGGCAATTTTCGGATCGAGTTGGCGGATTGTTCCGGCAGCGGCATTTCTTGCGTTAGCAAAGGCTTCTTCGCCGGCCTCTTCATAGGCTACGTTCATCTCGACAAAATCTTTTTTATATAAAAGAACTTCGCCCCGCACTTCAAGTAAGCGCGGCGGGTTTTCAGTATGTAATCGCAACGGAATTGTTTTTATAGTCTTAACATTATGAGTAACATCTTCCCCGACGGTGCCATCGCCGCGGGTGAGTGCGCGAACCAAAAGGCCATTTTCATAAACAAGCTCCATCGAAAGTCCGTCAAGCTTAAGTTCGGCGCAGTATTCTACTGGGTCATCTGCCCGTAAAAACTTTTTCACCCGTAAATCAAAATCAATAATTTCTTCCGGCGAGTAGCTGTTGGCTAGGGACAGCATGGGCTTCCGGTGCGGTACTTTCTTAAACGCAGAAATGGCCTCGCCGCCGACTCTTTGCGAAGGCGAGTCTGAAATATCTAAATTTTTATGTTTCTGCTCGAGTTCGAGCAATTCGCTGAAAAGCCTGTCGTAGTCGTAGTCGCTGATTTCAGGACGGTCTTTAATGAAGTAGTGCTCATCATGATGCCGGATGAGACTTTTCAGTTCGGTGTGACGTTTTTGCAAAGAGTTTTGCGGCATGATTATGTGTAACACAAAGACCCGTAAAACGGCTAGTCCGATTGCAATTATTGGGCGTTATAGCTTGAAGAAAGCGCCGGATTTGATATTGTTCTATGCAATCCGGAGTCTAAAATGATTGACGCTAAAATTATCGAACAGATATCGAAACTTGCCCGCCTGAAAATCACAAATGAAGAGGCCTCCGAGTACGGAGAGCAGCTTTCTAAAGTGCTCGAACATTTTCAGCAAATTTCCAAAATAGACACAACTGGGGTAGAGCCATTGGTAACGTCTGCGGAAATTGAATTCTATGCCCGCCCAGACGAATGCTTCCGTGAAACAACGACCGAAGAAATACTGGCCAACGCGCCCGAAAGGGCCGGCAACCTGTTCAAAGTGCCGCCGGTCGTATAGAGGATTTATGGACTTAAAAAAAGCAGGGTTAAAAGAAGTCAGTGATTCGGTAAAAAGTAAAAAAATTTCAGCCGTTGAAGTGACCGAATTTTTTCTAGATCGGATTGAAAAACTGAACCCAAGATTGAACGCCTTCATAACGATTAATAAATCAGCGCTCGAAGAGGCCCTCAAGGTAGACGAGAAAATTCAACGAAAAGAAGACGTTGGCCCTCTTGCCGGGGTTACTTTTGGCATCAAGGATTTGCTTTGTACCAAAGGAATGAAAACGACAGCCGCCTCGAAGATCCTGAATAATTTTATTCCGCCGTACGATGCAAGCGTTGTTCAGCGCTTAAAAGGGGCGGGCGCGGTTGTGCTTGGGAAATTGAATCTTGATGAGTTCGCGATGGGCTCAAGTACCGAAACATCTTTTTTCGGCAAATGCCATAATCCCTGGAATACTGATTTTGTGCCCGGCGGATCAAGCGGTGGCTCGGGCGCTGCCCAGGCCGCAAGACTCACGCTTGGAACGATCGGCACCGACACCGGTGGGTCGATTAGGCAACCCGCAAGCTTTTGTGGAGTGGTCGGAATCAAGCCGACATATGGTCGCGTCAGCCGGTACGGAATTGTGGCATATGCATCTTCACTCGATCAGGCGGGCCCAATGGTTTCTTCAGTGGAGGATGCGGCTCTCACTCTGGAAGTAATCTGTGGCCACGATGAAAAAGATGGAACAACATCACTTCAGAAAGTTCCGGAATTTTCAAAAGAACTATCTGCAAATGTTAAAGGTATGAAGATCGGCCTGGTTAAAGAATATCAACAGGGCGAGCTGCACCCTGGCATTATAAAAACCTATCTGGAAGCAATTGCTGAACTAAAAAAAGCCGGAGCCGAATTTGTGGAGGTTTCGATTCCACTGACCGAATTTGCTGTTCCAATGTATTATTTAATTGCTGCGAGCGAGGCCTCTTCAAATCTGGCCCGATATGACGGTGTTAAATATGGTTACCGCTCGGACTTTAAAGATCTATCTGCACTTTCACTGGATGAATTTTATTCGCAGTCGCGGGGCGAGGGCTTCGGAAAAGAAGTTAAGCGCAGAATTATGCTTGGCACCTATTGTCTTTCAGCGGGATATTATGATGCTTATTACAACAAAGCCTGCCAGGTTCGCAGAATGCTACGCGATCAGTATCTCACAGTTTTTAAAACTTGCGATGCACTGTTGAGCCCGGTTACGACTTCGCCGGCGTTTAAAATCGGCGAACGCTCGACCGACCCGCTAAAGATGTACTTAAATGATATTTTTACGACCGCAACAAATCTGGCGGGGCTTCCGGGCATGAGCGTACCTTTCGGATTATCAGATGAAGGTTTGCCGATTGGCATACAGTTGACGGGCGCACATTTTCAGGAACAAAAAATTCTGAACATTGCGTATGCCCTGCAGGCGATGTCTCCGGTAAAAGAAAGAACTCCAGATGTCTACTGAGTCTACGCAAACAACTTACCGTGGGTTTGAAGCCGTAATAGGGATTGAAGTGCATGTACAGCTAAAAACCAGTTCAAAAATTTTCTGCGCCGACCCGACTAATTTTGATGCCGCCGATAATGAAAACACTTCTCCAGTAAGTGTTGGAATGCCGGGAACCCTCCCCGTACTGAATCGGAAAGCGATCGAGTTTTCAATTAAGACCGGACTAGCACTGGGCTGTAAGATCAGAGACCGATCAGTTTTTTCGCGAAAGAATTATTTTTATCCGGATTTACCGAAGGGCTATCAGATTTCTCAGTATGATAAGCCGATCTGTGAGCATGGCGAAGTGACGATTACACTTAATAACATTCCAAAGAAAGTCAGCATAACAAGGGCGCATCTGGAAGAGGATGCCGGTAAGTCGACTCATTTCGGAGATTACACTTTACTGAACTACAACCGCGCGGGCATTCCCCTTCTTGAAATTGTTTCAGGCCCTGATATGAACACGCCTCAGGAGGCCGCAGAATACGGTCGCACCATAAGACAGATCGTTCGCTATCTTGAAGTTTGCGATGGAAATCTCGAGGAAGGCTCACTGCGCTGTGATTGCAATGTCAGCGTCAGAAAGATCGGCGAAACGAAGCTCGGCACCAAGGTTGAGCTGAAGAATTTGAACTCTTTCCGTTTCGTTGAAAAAGCAATTGAATTTGAAATAGACCGGCAAATTGATGAAGTGGAGGCCGGTAAAAAAATTATTCAAGAAACCCGGCTTTATGATGCCGACAAGAACCGGACATTTTCGATGCGCAAAAAAGAAGACGCGCAGGATTACCGTTACTTTCCCGACCCGGATCTTCTGCCGATCAACTTGCGGGACTACGATCTCGAAAAAATCAGAAAAGCTTTGCCCGAACTACCCTCGCAGAAGGCGGCCCGGTTTAAATCCGAGTTGGGGCTATCAGAATATGATGCCGTTCTTTTGACTGACGAACGGGAAATTGCCGATTATTTTGAAATCGTAAGCAAGATCAGCGGCAATCCGAAACTTGCAGCAAATTGGATAACCTCAGAACTGATGCGAGAGCTGAACAACAACAAAGTTGCAGTTTCAGCGTCGCCGATAAAGGCCGAAAGCCTTGCCCAGTTGATCAAGCTGATTGACGCCGGCACTATTTCCGGAAAAATTGCAAAAACTGTATTTTCGGAAATGTGGCTCTCTCAAACATCGGCTGAAGAAATTGTAAAATCGAAAGGGCTCGTGCAGGTTTCGGATGCCGGAGTCATTGAAAAAATGATCGACGGAATTCTGGCAGCCAATCCGGGCCAGGTGCAAGAGTACCGCGCGGGCAAAACCAAGGTTTTCGGATTTTTTGTCGGAGCAGCGATGAAAGCTTCAAAAGGTCAGGCCAATCCGGATCTTGTTAACCAGATTTTGAAACTTAAGTTGGACACCGGCAAATGAAAATTGCGGCGCTCGACCTGGGTTCAAATACTTTTTTGTGTCTGATCGCCGAGGTTAACAGAAGTGGCGTCTCACAAATATATTCGGACACGGTTGAAGTTGTAAGGCTCGGTCAAGGGCTGGCAAATGCAAAAAAATTCCACCCCGATGCGCTTTTGCGGGCCGACAGTTGTTTAAAAAATTTTAAAAGCCTTATAGACAAACATAGGCCGGAAAAAGTTCTGGCAATGGCCACCTCTGCCGCCAGAGATGCAACCAATCAGCAGGAGCTCTTTGCTCTATGTGAGAAATATAATATCCCACTTGAAATAATCCCCGGTGAAAGCGAAGCGGCAATTACCTACCAAGGGGCTGTCTCGGGCAAGGGCAGCGCCGATAAAAATTTAATGGTGTTGGATATAGGCGGAGGCTCGACCGAATTTATTTTTGGTCGGGATAAAACCCTGATTAAAGGTGCAAGCTATAACATCGGCTGTGTGCGCCTGACCGAAAGGCTCGTTACCCGTCAACCTACCCCAGCGGCTGAGATTCAGCAGATAATCGAAACCGTCGATCCGGAAATTGAAAAAGCAAAGGCGATGATGCCTGATGATTTTAAGCTGGACCAGATCATTGCGGTGGCCGGCACCCCGACATCCCTGGCCGCAGCGGAACTCGGATTTTTTGATACAGAGAAAATTGATGGGTACCGGCTTTCCAGATCAAAGCTGGAAAACTGGCTGGCCATTCTCGGCAAAAGCTCAATTAATGAAAAAATAGAAATGGGTATACCCTCGGGCCGGGCTGATGTTATTCTGGTGGGGGTTATTATTCTTTTGCGAACGCTGGTGCGATTCAATTTAGATGAATTAACCGTTTCAACTCGGGGTGTCCGGTATGGAGTTGCGCTTGAAATGCATCATCGTTACGTTACTTCTGATTAGCACGAACTTCGGAATTGCAACAGCTGCAGGGCCTGAAGTCGCCTTTAAAAAAGCCAATCTTGAGCTGTCGTATAAAAAGATCCGAAAAATTATTAAGGTTGAGCTGGCTGAAACTCCGGAGCAGCACCAGCGCGGACTGATGTTCCGTAAAAAACTGAACCTCAACGAGGGCATGTTGTTTATTTTTTCCGATGAACAAACCCGCTCCTTTTGGATGAAGAACACCTTGATCGACCTGGATATTGGATATTTTAATAATAAAAAACTGTTAATTGATATTCAGCAGATGAAGGCCGAGAATTCGGTTATGCAGCTGAACCCCCCAGCCTACCCGAGCAAGCAACCAGCAATGTATGCTTTAGAAATGTCTAAGGGCTGGTTTAAGAAAAATAATTTTCCTGAAGGCACGTCTTTAAAAATTATCTCACGACCTTAGTCTAAAAATAGCAAAGAAACTAAACGACCTCGGTCTAGACTAAACTAATCGTCTTTGCTGACTGCGCCGCAATGTGATGTAATTTTAAATGTAATAGGGCTGGATGCTCTTAAATTTATCAAGGATGAGGGAAATGACAAAAAAACTATTATTTTTAGTTGCTGTTTCAGGTCTGATCTTCGCAAATAACGGCTGTACTTCCAAAAAAGCGGACGACGGTGAGCAGGTTGTTGAAAATGCGGATATCGAAAAAATCGAAGCCGATGGAATGGGAACACCTGCAGTGGAGGCCTCCATAGAAAGCGCTTTAGGCGAAACGCCTACTCCGAGCGACTCTTCTGCCGCCGCGGCGCCAACAATAGATGATTCAAGCCTCAGCCTCGATACGGCAGACACGCCGACGTCATCAGTGAATGCACCCGACATTTCCGCACCGGCTTTAGAAGAAGCCGCACCACCGACAATCACAGAAACGCCGCTGCCGCCAACGGATACAACAACGGTTGATACAGCAGCGCTGGCCGCCTCATTAGGGTCTTCAGGGTCAGCCTCGATGGAAACGGCAGCACTACCCTTAGATACCGGTGGCTATTCCAGCGGAGTGACAACTTCAAAACCTGCAGCCAGTTCAATAAAAAAAGTTTCTGCGACAATGCCCTACCAAGGGAAAGACGGCGCATGGATCAACACGGTGTATATCGCCCGACCGAAAGAAAAGCTAGCCGACATCAGTATGAAAATTTTCGGAACCGATAAAACAAAAGAACTTAAGCAATTAGCCGAGAACAAATATCTGAAATCACGCGCGCCAAAAGCCGGCGACAAAATTTACTATACCTCGCCGAACCGTCCGGACGATTCCGCAAAAACCATGCTCTATTATGAAGACATGGGTATGGTACCGGAAATATACGTCGCTAAAAAAGGCGAAAGTCTGAAAAAAGTTTCGAAAGAACTTTTAGGATATGACAATGCTTGGAGAGAAGTCTGGGCGTCAAATGGTGTCGAGTCTAAAACGTCGTTAAAAGATGGAGAAACTCTTCGTTACTGGAAATCTGCTGATGCTGCGATGGCAGCCGCTTCGGGATCTGGTACAGCGACACTAGTGGATTCAACACAGGCGCCGCCGGCAACAGCACAGATCGAACCGCCGTCAGCACTTCCACCGCCTCCGACCGATGCAAACGCAAATTTGCCACCGCCACCAGATCCGAATGCAGCCGCGACAGCAGGTACAGATGCTAATGCCGGATTACCGCCACCGCCGCCGGCAGATTTAGCCCCACCGCCGCCACCACCACCTGATACAGCCAGCGCCGACGAAGCAAAACCGAAAATTAATCTTGATGAAGCGGCTGCCGCTGAAGAAGCAACGGGCGAACTTGATAGCGATACGATGATGTCAATGGGCGCTCTAGGTGTACTGGTCGCAATGATGGCCTTTGTAATTATCCGCAAGAAAAAACAAAAAGCTCAGATGATGGGCGAGATGAACGCTTAGGAAATAAACGAAAGAGCCGGAATGCCGGCTCTTGCTTCAGGAAACTTTTTTAAGAATACCGTCTAAAATGCCACGTTGGCCGATTCTTTTTGATTCAACATAATAGATTAGATCGTCGACAATCTGAACGTCGCGATTATTTACCGGCAAAAACTTAATTCCGGCGCCGAGTGAATTTTTCCAGACGATTTGAGCTGTGATTTTCCGTTCTCGCGAACCAACAATAAAAGAAAGGTTTATTTTTTCTTCGACGCTGAGGCTGTGATTTTCGATTTCGAGAAAAGCACCGCTTAAACTGATGTTTTTTAAGATCCCCAATAGGTCATTCCGAGCGTAGCTTCGTCTGAAACTGACCTCTAAAATAAGTGGCGTTCGTGGCGCCGGCTGCTCTTTTAAATTCATATTTGTACCCCTGGTAAAACCCTTAAATCTCAATAGACTTATCGGCTAACTAATTGAAAAATTTAAGGAATTTTCAAAATGAGACACTTTTAGCAGAATAAATTGACTTTGGTCGGTACGAAAGTCATATTAAAAGCATCTACAAAGCTATTAATTAAATCAAAAACACGTATTTATAATTTACCAAACAATCAAGGATATAACCCCCTTAAAACCCACAAAATCAGACTATTCTAAAAAGGAGCCCCACTTGGCTAAAAAAGAAGTTGTTGTCGAACCCAAATCCCGAAGAAAAAAATCTACACATTCAGATCACTCAGACGGACCAGGAGATAGCAGCATAAAAATGGAAGCTCCGGCGCATTCAAGCCCGGTAGCACCCCCGGCAATGGTAGCAAAACAAGAAGCATCGACCCCACCGGCCCCAGTACCACAGCCGCAACAACCGAACCCGGCAGCAATGCCACCTCAACAAAGCCAACGCGAAAACAGTGAACCACCAAGACGCGAATTCAGAAAATTCGGCGGCGGCAGTGGTGGTGGCGGCGGCGGACACCGTCATAGCAATAACAACAATCAAAATCGCTATCAAGGCGGTGGCGGTGGCGGCGGCCAAGGCCAAAGTCCACGTCGTGACTTCGCAAGAGAAAGATTTGATCGTCGGGATGAAAACGAACAACCTCCTCAGAATATTTCAGCAACAAACGATGCTGAAATCGACTTAGCCGACATCAATTTAAATGAAGAAGAGAAAAGCTGGCTCAATTCAAAAGATCTGAAATCAAAAAATATTCAGGTGTTAACCGATCTTGCAACAAAACTGAAAATTGAAAACGCAGCCGGAATGCGACGCCAGGATATGGTATTCGAAATTCTCAAGCGTGCGGCCAAACTCGGAGACATCTTCGGCGCCGGCGTTCTGGAAATTCTGCCGGACGGTTACGGCTTTTTAAGGTCACCAGACTACAACTACTTGCCGGGTCCGGATGATATTTATGTTTCTCCTTCTCAGATGCGAAAGTTCGGTTTAAGAACCGGCGACTTTGTAACCGGAACTGTTCGCCCACCTAAAGAAGGCGAAAGATATTTTGCGCTGATCAAAGTTGATTCACTCAATTACGAATCTCCTGAAGGCAGCAAAGACAAAATCCTGTTCGATAACTTAACTCCGCTTTACCCGAACAAAATGTTGCGCCTCGAACATATGCCGAATGAAATGACCACCCGGATTGTTGATCTCATGGCGCCACTCGGAAAAGGGCAGCGCGCCTTGATTGTTGCGCCACCAAGAACCGGTAAAACCGTGCTCATGCAGAACATTGCAAATGCAATCACAGCGAATCACCCTGAAGTTAAATTAATCGTCTTGTTGATTGATGAACGGCCGGAAGAAGTAACTGACATGCAGCGAACCGTAAAGGGCGAAGTTGTCAGCTCGACGTTCGATGAACCACCAACTCGTCACGTACAGGTTGCAGAAATGGTTCTCGAAAAAGCAAAACGCCTAGTTGAACATAAACATGACGTTGTTATTCTTCTTGATTCAATTACGCGCCTTGCCCGCGCGTACAATACAGTTGTGCCACCATCAGGAAAAATTCTTTCGGGCGGTGTGGATTCAAATGCCTTACACAAACCAAAAAGATTCTTCGGAGCAGCCCGCAATATCGAAGAGGGTGGATCACTTACGATTATCGCAACAGCGTTGATCGATACCGGTTCGCGAATGGATGAGGTTATTTTCGAGGAATTCAAAGGTACAGGTAACTCTGAAATTCACTTAGACCGCAAATTAATGGAAAAACGTATTTTCCCATGCCTAGATATTAATAAATCCGGCACACGAAAAGAAGATTTACTGATTGATAAAGTGGATTTAAACCGGCTTTGGATTTTAAGAAAAGTACTGGCACCAATGAATGTTGTGGATGCCATGGAGTTCTTAATGGACAAAGTTGAAAAATCTAAAACCAACGGCGACTTTCTGAAAAGTATGAACGGGTAGTGAGTGAACACTCAGCAGCCTGAAAAACCTAAGGTAAGCAAAGCCAAAAGGGCCGCAATGGCTGTTGCGGCAATCGTCGCTATTACCGTTGTAGGCTTTTTTTCGTACCGCACGCTCTCAGGAATAAAAGCCCAAGAAGGCCAGCGCGAAAGCACCCAAGAGCAGTTTGCCGGCGGCGCCCAGATTTCCGAACAGCTTCAGCTTGAGTGCCAGAAGTCTGTTGAAAAAATCTCAGGCCTTAACGATGCGCAGGTCATGTTCAGTGAATATAAACAAAACGTCGAAAATTGCCGCGAAGTTTATTTTAGTACAGAAAAAAAATCCAAAATCAGAAGTGAAGGCACCTATCCCGACATCATTGTGGATATTGCCGCATTGGCTGCCAGAACCAACAAAACCAAAGCCCTTGAATTCCTGACTTTTGCAAAAACCATCAACCCATGGGAGTTCTACATGGGCCCGATCGTTTGCAACTCGTTAGCCACCATCGAAGCGTACTTTGAATCCTTAAGCCTCGATGACAATAAGCTCTGTTTTAAAGTCACTTCCGATAAAGAAAAACTTTTTTCAGAAATTAAAAGCAAAAACTTCTCGGTATTGTCTAAAAGCCTTAGTAACGACCGCGTTGTTTCCGTAGGCTCGCCCGAATCCGAAGAGGGCTGTCCTGAAAAAATATCCACAATCACCAAACTGGTACAGGAAGCCGCTAACGGCAATGTTGAAGTAAACGAAGAACAGGTCAAAAACTCAAAAAACAATGCCATTAATTTCGTATTTAAAACCAAAGACGAAGATAAAGTCATTTTAGAATTTGCCGCGGTTAATGACTGCCTTCAGTTGCATACGGTATTACTTCCAGACCAACCGACAAATGAATGACAAAGTATTTTTAAAACTGGCCGAAAAATTCAACACGCCCGAAAAAGTTCAGAAACTGATTAGCAGTTATAAATATAACAACGAACCCAATGGCGAAACCATGAAGTCGGCTTACGAAACCCTTAAATGTGGGCTGCTCACGCGACACCGGGCTGCACGGTCGCAAACCTCGACTATATAAAATCCAACTGGAGATTCAGCGATAAGAATGTCTGGAAAGTGGAGCAATACCTGATTGATGTCAGGCACCACAGACTTAAATTCAACAAAAAGCGCTACCAGAAACTATTTAGAAAATTTCAAAATGGGCTCAGAATCAAAAAGAAAAGTTTTTGGCTGTAAATTTAGCGAGGCGTACGGAACGCCCGCTCATCACTGATGGCGTTTTGCCCGCCACCCGAGCTAGAAAGCGCCTGCACACTGTAAAGCGTATTCGGCAAAAGCCCCGTTATCGTCAAACGGTGGCTCGTCACCATCGTCGTATCGACAGCGGTAAGAGTTGAAACACCGTTTGCAATAATTTTTGAATTACCCTGACTTGTTGCCGGAATATTCGTAACCCACGTTAAGGTTACCCGGTCGCGCGCCACACCCGAAATCGAAAAACCGGTAATCGCTAAAGGTTCTTCAACCGGCACACAAGGATTTACCGCCTGCTCCGGAAAAACGTAATTTTCGTTTTCAAGAACTTTCCAGCCCTTTGCCAGCATTTCATAATAAGCATCTTTTGGCGCGGCCGGCGCAGACGAAGAATACTCATACAAACTATGCACCGAACGCTGACAGAAAACATCCTTCGTGGGATCTTTGCCGTCAGTCGGCCATGGCCGCCACATCGCAACCAAAGAAATATGATCGCTTGATTCCTGATAATACTGCACCGTCATCGGCAATTTCGAATTACGATCGAGATAAACCGGCTTAGCTGCACAGGCAAATTTCAAAGAATGCATACCTTCGGTATTAACAATCGTCTGCTCAACACCATTATCATCCGTAATTTTAATTTTACCGCCAACATCAGCAAGCAGCGCCAGCTGATAATAGCCGGGCTCTTCATTAATCGCCAATTGCAACTGCGACTTCACCTGAATTCCGAAGTACTGATAAATCGTATCGTTATTAATGCTCTTCACCAATTCACCGGCCTGCGTATAAAACCCAAGATCAAACGGACGCGGCGGCGTAGACAGCCGGTCCAGATAAATTGTCACCGGCGCCACTACGGCATGATTCACGTAATCTTCAACATTAGAATACCGAGGCTGATCATTAGTTAAGTAAACCAGATTTCCAACCAAGCCGCGATCCCGCGCCTGCTGCGAATTAGTTTTAAACGGATCACACACCATTCGCGAGGCATCGAAAGTGCCCGAAGGATTCGGTGCACCCACCACCGTAGAGCCGCTTTCAGAACCCGTAAGCTCATTAAGACAACCGGTTAAAGCAAAAGACATCCATACAATATTTAGTAGAAGAACAACCCGCAACGTACCCATGCATTAATGCTATCAAAAAGTTCTACAGGGTAGGTGGAAATCTGGAGTTTTCTCAAGGTAAGTCGGTTTATATGTCTAAATGAGAAATATGCGATTTCAGCGGAAAAAAATTGTTAAAGGTGGAAGGGGCACCAATTTTTTGTTTTGCGCGCTTCATCAAGCCAATAATTTTGCTCTTCTATCTATTAACTCCAAGTATCTTCTTTTAAGTTCAGGGCGCATAAAACTGTTTTGGATAATTTCTTTCATTTTTGGAATCGCCTTTTTTAAGCGCTTGAAACTATTTTCGATCGATTTTTCATTCATTTTCAAATTATTGCCAAGAACGGTAAAATCAATTTTTTTTAATTTAGTTTTTTTCCCGTTTATAGAAAGAGCCATCTCTTCTTTGTCCTCAGCAAACAGTAATTTTGTAGAAAGTAAGTCATAGGCTGGCGATAAAGTAATTTCGCTCAACTCATTTTGTATGAGTGAAAAGTTCTTGAGATGCATATCTGAATTCCCTGTTAAAAATGAAAATACATTGATGTCAAAAAAAGATATCGCATCCAGGCCCGGCTGCGATGAATACTTCCAGATCACTTTGCCGGCTTTTTCTGTCGATGTGTCATATTTGTCAGCTGTCAGCATTTCACTTAATTGGCAAAAGTCTTCCATTGCAATTTTTTTCTTCTTCTTTGCCCGGTCAAAGCGTTTTGTAACATAGGCCAGTTCACCTGATCTCAGTTTAATTAATCCATGTTTTGCCGTGGTAATCCCTGCAACCGTAGCCATGTGCATTGTCGCATCTTCGACAACTGGCATATCCGGAAATTTATTTGTAGAAGGCTTCAATATGAAATTTCCCCATAGTCCCACGATCATAAACCTGTGATTCGGATCATCCTTATGTTTTTCCAGGTCTACCGAAATTTTTTGCTGAACTCCAGTAATACCTATGTGGTTATTAATTGATAACTTAGCCATCTCTTCAAGTTGATCGATTCCGAAATCAACAATGGGGGGATTTTCGGTTCCGAATAACTTCTTGCTGCACTTTTTGTGATAATTTTCTTTTAACTCACTCAGGTTAAGAGGCAGATAACAACCTAGGCATTTTTGGTTATCACTCATTCTTGCTCCGCGCATCAGTAACAATACTGATGTTTCCAATGCAGTCCTCGCAAGCAAGTAACAGCAGACTCATTCTATCGTTTTTATTAATCTTCCAGTTATCAGTAATAATATTCAAAAGCCACCCTTCCGGGATAAGACCATCGAAAAATGGAATCATGGTTTTTTGCTCATATGGCTCTTCACGCAAGGGAAGTGTTAAGCTGACCGGTTTAGGATTTTTTAATTTTAAATACTGGTCATCATACTTAAATGAATAAAGACCTTCGCGTTGTTCAATAATTCCGGCGAATTCATTTCCAACAGTGACCCGTCCACGTTTTTCCATCTTCTGCTGTTCCATTAATCAAGCTCTCTTTGTGCTGGAACGGGACCCACTTTATGACCAAACAATTGGAGGATCTGATCGACTTTATCCAAGCGCAAGGTAGACTTTCCTCTCTCGAGCTCTCTCACAAACCTTAATCCTACTCCAGCCCGTTCTGCTAATTCTTCTTGGGTCAGATGGGCCTGTTTACGCTTGTTCTTTATAAACTTTGATAATTCATTCATATTATAAATTATACCCTATCGGGTGTTAAAATAAAGAATATATTAAAAATTATACCCGATCAGGTATATTTATTTATATATATATGTTTTGGTACCCGTTAGGGTATAAATTGTGCTCTCAGTTGCTTTTCATTTAGCGTTCATTTCATTATCGAATAAAAAGGAATGCTTATCCGAAAAGGCTACCTAGCAGCACGCACGCGAATAAAACCGGGTAATTGTCATAAATTCCACCCTCGAGGTCGATTCAGAATCTGAAACGGAAGCCGATACGAACAACAGAAGCAAAAGCCCGGAAGTAAACGCTAAATTAGCAAAGGAGAGTTTGTGAAAAATCCAGGTGTAGTTTAAGGGATCAGTTTCTAAGTTTTTACCATCACGCCGACCAATTTTCGCTGCGCCGGGATGGCGTAGCCGAAAGTCGGTATATTTTTTTCTTTGATCGAAATGTAGCCGTCGGCACCAGCGTGTTCGGTTTTGATTTCAATATGCCCGTAACGGCTGACACCGGCCCCGATGCTTGTTTCGTAGACGAGTATCGCCCCTTTAGGAGCCATTCT
>JANOJH010000450.1:0-1002 GCA_031408135.1 Bdellovibrio sp.
TCAGATTGAATTTTTTACGTTCCGTAGGAACGTTTGGTATGGAGCGACAATTAAACCCTCCAAGGTCTCGTTGCTTTAGCGAAAAGACCTTGGAGAGTTTGCTCCAGCCGTGGTTATAAAAACTTTGTTGCTAAACAGCGCGGGGAATTTGAAATGCACCCAAATTATAGGCACATTAATTTTATGAAATGATTTTTGTAAATTCGTTCTCTTATTCTGAATGTTATGAAGGCTCCATCATCTTTTTCCGAGAAAGAAATCAACCCTCTTCACAGTATTGAACAATGGGAAGATGATGTATTGCTTCGTTATCCGGAGGCAAACCAATCCGCCAGGGCAAAAGAAGAATACCGGAATTATGAATCACCAGTGCGCGATACGGTAAAAGAGTTTTATCGTCTCAATCACACCTATCAATCCTTTGACTTTGTGATGGAGAAGAAAAAAGAATTTTTAAAATTCAACCGTAAGGAAATGCCGGTGTGGAAGGCCATGGAGTTTTTAAATACGCTGGTGGATGATTCCGATCCTGATATTGAGCTAGACCAGCTTCAACACTTATTACAGACCGGAGAAGCGATTCGCAGAGATGGTCACCCAGATTGGTTTGTGCTAACAGGGTTCATTCACGATATGGGAAAAGTGCTTTGCCTCTTTGGTGAACCGCAATGGGCAGTGGTAGGCGATACCTTTCCTGTGGGATGTAAATTCTCAGACAAAGTAGTTTATCCCGAATTCTTTGCCCACAATCCTGATGCGAATAACGAACAATATAATACCAAGTATGGAATCTATTCTCATGGCTGTGGATTACGCAATGTGAATATGTCCTGGGGACATGATGAATATTTGTATCAGATCACCAAAGACTATTTGCCGGAGCCAGCACTCTATATGATCCGTTATCATTCCTTCTATGCACAGCATCGCGAACACGCCTATGACCATCTGATGGACGATCACGATCGCGAAATGTTTGAGTGGGTAAAAAAATTCAATCCG
>JANOJH010000467.1:0-1971 GCA_031408135.1 Bdellovibrio sp.
CGATCAACCACCATGGTATTGGATGAGGTGTCGCCCTCGCTGTAAGAAAAATATATCCAGCCGTTATTTTTATAATCAGGGTGAACTAATATGTCGAGCAGGCCACCATCACCCTGACCCACTACTTTAGGAACGCCTTGCAGTAATTCTTTCTCTCCTGTTTCTGTGTTAACCACTACCATGTTTCCAATGGCTCTGTCAGTTACCAGCAATCGACCGTCTGGCAAAAAGTCCATACCAAAGGGAATGGTGATGCTAACGGTAACCGTTTCAACTTTCAGTTTGGTGCCTTCACTTTATATGATAAATAATTCTTTATGATTGGTGCTGCACGATGCTATTAAGCAGATCAGAATAAATAATACGATTGTCGTTCTTACTGTGTGGGAGGTTTTGATGGTTATCATGGCGTGTTTAGTGTATTGTTTTTGTCTTTTCAACTGCTATCACTTATATATATGACGTTGAAAGTTGTTTAAAAACGAAAACTACAAATAAACGCTTGCTCCGGCAAAGGAATGCGCACGCATCAGGTTATAAAACGCGTGTTAGCTTAAATTGGTGGTGGAAATCGGAAAACGAAAATTGCATTAAAAAAACCTCCGCAGTCTGCCCACGGAGGTTTTCATTTAGCGGTGTGTCGCATTACAGGTTGGGTTTAGTGAAACGAAGTTTTTGTACTTGCTGATGCTGCTGGCTTTGGTAGCCAAACGCACTGCGCACGTAGGTCTTAACTGCCCCTGCAACATCCACCAGATTTTCCGGAGCGATGTAATACACGGTGTTACGTTTAATACGCGCTTCTTCAAGCCTGATCTCTGCATCGGTTACCGCCTGGTTCAAGCTGAACAATCCGGCAAGCGTTTGCTGTAAACTCGCCAGTGTAAGTTCCGGCTCGTTGGGGCAATACCTGTATTCTGAGGCGGCCGTCTTCACAAGTTTGTCAAAGTACTCGGCAACGATAACGTAGGCCTGACTGTAGGAAGGTCGCGCATCTGGCTTTTCTTCTTCCGGTTTTTCTGCGTCCACGGCCGGTGGCTTTGAAATTCGTGCACCCCAGATTCTACGCTTGCTGTTCACTGCATCCTCCAGCAGCAGCTTATTGGTGCCGTAGGCTTTTAGCATCCCAACTACGCTGGAGCTGAGCTTGCGTATTTTCTTGAACCCAAGTTCGCGGTCGTTGGTAGCATTGTCGTAAGCCGTCTGGGCTTCCTTCACTTCTTCCCAACTTTGTTGCGCGATGTTCAACAAGGTATTCATCGCATACACCTGAAGGTTTTCTTGTCCGGGGTTATAAGTTCCTCCCAACCCGGTGCAGATGCCCGTGAGCTTCCCAAAGGCCTGCATGTTTTTTACGTGTGACATAACTGTATTTTTTTGAGTTATAGCTATTGTACGCAGCATGATCCACGCTTCGCTATTGTTTTTTAAACTATTTAATCAACTATATATTTTTGTATAAGTGCAACCGAAAAAACACTGGCACGTTTGCTCGCATTTTTTTATGATAAAGTCCCCTTTGGACAAAAAAATATTTTTACACAGCTAATGTGGGTGCCTTCCTGTAATCTTCCGATGTTATACTGTGATGGCCAGGTGCGCTCTTGTGATTTGTACAGTGGACTTTGTAATCTGCCAGTGCTACTAGGTGATTGTTTAGTGCTCTCTTGTGATCGGCCGATACTAATATGTGATTGCCCGGTGCTTTCCTGAAATTTGTACGGTGGACTTTGAGATTTTCCGGTGTTACTATGTGATTGTCTAGAGCTCTCTTGAGATAGGCCGATGCTACCATGTGATTGCCCGGTGCTCTCTTGTAATGTGTATGCAAGAATTGGCTAGATGAAAATGTTGGTTAACTTCACATAAAGCTTTTGTCCTTTAATAATGTGATGAAATATCAGTTTTTATTTTTTGTCGGAGCAATTATTTTTTCCTGCCAGCCTAAAGGAGAAACAGCTTTGGATCAGA
>JANOJH010000488.1:0-9366 GCA_031408135.1 Bdellovibrio sp.
AAATTTGATGTTTCCGGCAGCATCCCCGAGTTCATTTATTCTGATCCGGTAAAACTACGGCACATTCTTCTGAACGTGCTTGATAACGCGATTAAATTCAGCAGCGAAGGCCCGATCATCTTCACTGCAAAATTAGAAATACAAAATCGGAAACCCGTTCTGAATTTTCTGATCAGAGATCTTGGAATCGGAATGACTCAGGATCAGGCGGTGCATCTTTTTGAACCCTTTACTCAGGTTGACAATTCGATGACCCGAAAATTCGGTGGCACCGGGTTGGGCTTGGCACTTGCGCGGCAACTGGCAAGGGCACTGGGGGGTGACGTAACCCTGACCTCGAGTGTGCCGGGAAAAGGCAGCACCTTTTCAGTTACGGTCGACTCCGGCCCCATCAAAGATTCAGAGGTCATCACTTCATTTCAACTTGTGACCGAGCACAATGTCGAAGTGCCGGAACCCCGAAAGCTTCGTACGAATTTATCCGACATGAAAGTGCTGGTGGTTGAAGACTCGGTTGATAACCAACTTTATATCATGAGTTTTCTCAAAAAAGAAGGCATCAAGGTTGAAGTAGCTTCTGACGGGCTGGAAGGCATGACTAAAGCGCAGTCGGGTAATTACGACTTAGTGCTGATGGACATCCAAATGCCGGTCATGGATGGCTACACGGCCACCTCACGGTTGCGCAAAGGCGGCTATCGCAAACCGATCGTCGCTTTTTCTGCCCACACTCTGCAAAATGAAAAAGATCGCTACTCGAAAGCCGGCTTTGACGGCTTCATCTCAAAGCCCGTGCGCAAGGCAGAGCTTCTGCAGTGGCTGGCAAAATTCCGCCATATCAACCAGGCTGAAATGTAAAATAGAAAGTTGCGCCCTCGTTCAGTTTAGCTTCAGACCAGACCTGCCCGCCATGTCTGTGTAACACCCGCTTGACACTGGCCAGGCCCACGCCAGTACCGGGGAACTCGGCCTGACTGTGCAAACGCTGAAACGGAGTAAAAAGTTTTTTTGCATATTCCATATCAAAACCCACCCCGTTATCCCGCACAAAGAAAACGACCTTGCCATTTTCTTCGTTTTTTCCGAATTCAATCTCCGCCCTGGGTAGCTTAGAGGTGTACTTCCAGGCGTTGCCGAGGAGGTTGTCCAGCACGATCCGCATCAAAGTGTTGTCGGCCGTCACTTCAAGATTATTCTGGATTTTAAATTCAACATTTCGGGCGGGTTCGGCCTTTATTAGCTCAGCTGCAACTTCATGAGCAATTGCTGTCAGATCTACTGGGCCTAAAATCATTTCACTTCGCGAAATTCGGGAAAGATTCAAAACAGCATCAATCAATTCGCTCATCCTCTGGACAGCAGCAATGATCCGGCTGACATGCGATTTACTTTCTTCATTCAGAGTGTCGCCGGCATCTTCAAGCAGCGCTTTGCTGAATCCGTCGATCGCCCGCAGCGGCGCTCTGAGATCGTGGGAGATCGAATAGCTGAAAGCTTCAAGCTCTTGATTTGCCAGATTCAGATAATTTCGCGAAACTGTCGTTTCATCTAGCTTTTCAGCCATGCTGTTGAAGGCTTCACTCAGGGTTCCGAGTTCATTGGTTTCGCGCACGTCAATCCGCACACTTAAATTTCCGCCGGCCAATTCTTTGGTTGCTGCAACTAGGCTTTGGATGGGCTGGTCAATTCGGTTTTTCATGCGTATCCCGATTCCAAGCGCAAAAATCAGAAAAAACAGCGACAGCGTCAGTCCCACGAGCATAGGCGTAAACCGCGCTTTATAAATCTGACTGAAAATCTCGTCTGAATCATCGGCAAGCGACATTTGAACTTTTCCGAGCTGGTCTTGCACTTCAAGAACGTATTGATCGACGATCAGAATATTTTTTCTGTACCCACCGGTTTTCTGCATGATCTGGCTGGCCGGCTCGGCTATGAGTGCAAGTGTTCGCTGTGCATCCGTAATCAGCCGGAAGGCCTCTGAACGGGCCTCAACAAGCGAGAATGTTACCTTAAAAAAACTTTCGATCTGGCGGTTTGCCGAACCAAAAACAATTCGGTCTTCGTTTGTGGGGGAAGATTTAATTTTCTGCAGCAGTTTCTGCTGTGAGGCAATCAACTGGCGAATCTCCCGTACCTGCGTAATGGCTCGAATCGAGCGATGCAGCTCAGCAAGCCCCGTAAGAGTATTCTGGCTGGCAAAATAAAGACCGACAAACTCCAGTAGAAATAGTGCCGAAATAACCAATATGGTTAGCACCAGGCGATTGGCAATTGAGTGCGTCTGTTTAAATTTTTCGATAGCCTATTCCTCTTTACTGCTTTTAATTCATAATCCAATTTCCGGCGGCTGGTTTAGAATCAACCAGTACAGCCCTAATTGCCGGATGGCTTCTACGAATTTTTCAAATTCCACAGGCTTGCGCACATAGCTGTTGGCGCCGAGGCTGTAACCTTCGACGATGTCGCGTTCTTCTTTCGAAGACGTCAGAATTACCACCGGTACAAGCTTGGTTAATTTTTCATTTCGCATTTCGCGCAGGACAGTCAGTCCGTCAACCTTCGGAAGATTCAGATCCAACAGCACCACCTGGGGAGTTTGTTTTGTATCACGCCCTTCGTACTTTCCCCGTCCGAACAGATAATCGAGGGCTTCCACCCCGTCTCTTGCAACAATGACCTCATTTGTGATGTTATTTTTTTTCAGCGCCCTGATTGTCAGAGCTTCGTCATCTTTGTTATCTTCCACTAAAAGAATTACGTGCGAGCCACTTTTCATATCTGTTTCCCATCCATTCCATTCCATTCGATTCGGAGAGTTACCGAAATTATATTCGTCGATGAACTTCAGTCGAGATATTAAAAACCGTAGCTGCATATCGTGGCCATTTTACAGTGGCATTTTGCCCCGAGTAGGAATTACATCTTCATTTGATTTTGGTCCACTGCCGCTAAGTTAACTTAAATTCCCAATCACTGTTGGTTAAAGCACTTAACCCGCTTCCGGCACGTGCTTTATCGCAACTTTCGCTGTGGTTTCCATCTTCAAAACTTGCTTTGAATTCGCGGCAACAGCCCGGGCGATTTTCGTAAATCGTGCAACTTCCGCTGCCACCAATTTTACCCTTGAACGCAACACATCGCGGTTTTTCCTGATCCGTACCGTTCATGACCTGCCGATGAGGCGGCATCGATGCCGTCAGCCCTACGGGCACGCCATAGCTTTCCGCCAGAGTCTCTGACCAATGAAATGAGACGCGGTAAAATGCGCAGCATGCACCACAATTCAGGCACGGATGTTGTGTCATCAATTCACCGTACGCACATCCTCGGCATTAGCCAGCTTTTTTGTGGATTGACAAAAAATTCGGGCCATAAAAAACTTAAAGAAGAAGGATGTCGTCAAGATGGATGAATTCGAAAAGTTTTTCAAGTGTCCGTATTGCCTCGAAAAAATCTCTATGCTGCTGGATGTTTCGGTCGGTAGTTTTCAATCCTACATCGAAGACTGCGAAGTGTGTTGTAATCCGATTCAGATCTCGTATTCCTGCGAAGATTCGAAAGTCCGAAACTTTGAGGCGGCCAAAGCCTGAATGTCACTAAACGTTAAGTTCCCGTTCCACCCTCTAAAATGTCGCGGGCGCGTTTTTCCTCAGTTGGATCTGTTTTTCGCGGCGCTTTTCGTTGCTCTACCTTCAACATCGAAACATCCAGACCCGGACACATTCGACCGAGCTTTTCGCCCATTTCAGCATTCGTTCTGAATTTTATTTTGAAGGTAAAATGCCGGCCACGTCTGTCTTTGTAAGAAGTGCCGGTTTTTTTATAATCATAAAGGTCAGAGTTTTTAAGCGTACAGGTCTGATTAGCAGGATCGCGCAACGTCAGGGTTTTGTCGGGATACGCAATATGCTCACCGCCGGCTTCAACCGGCGTTTCAGCAACAAGGTGCTTTTTGCAACTCTGAATCTTCACGCCACTATCCTGCAGCGAAAATTTCGCGCTGACGGTTAAATTGCAGCCTTCAAGCGCACTTGGCAGGGCCGTCTGGGTATTGAATGTCCATTTCTGACCAGAGCCCGAACTCACCTGAAGTTTTTCATCTCCAACGAACTGTCCGTTCGGAATTTCGCCGAAAGGAAAAATCAGAAAGCTCTGAGAAGAATTACTTTTTTGCCGATTTCCGCCCGGTTGCAGAAAAACTGAAACCTGACCGTCACTTGCAAAGCCGAATCTTCTGAAACTTGAATCTGAATCACCTGAAAAAACACTCATCGTACAGACACTTTTATCTAAAGTTGCCAGACGCGAGAATTTTGTCTGATTTTTTGTTTTAAAAAGTTCACAACACTCAAACTGCGCCTGCTCATCGGATTTACAATTGGCCGCGAAAGCTGTTCCGTAAAAAAATAGCACCGAAAAAATAATCAGATGATTCATTTAATTTGCGCCGGGTAAGTTGAGGCAAGAATCAAAGACATAAATCCTCCTTAAGAATATTAGAACAGTAGATTGTCTATAGAATACTGTCCGGGCCCGGTCAATATGATCAGCAGACAAATGGCAGCAAGATTAACTGTGTATTCATTCCCCGGCGGATTATTGGTTATCAGATAGCCTCCGCCTTTGTGGCCGAGCAAGCCGGCCACAACCATAACAAAAAGGCATATAACAGCTCCTAGCCGCGTTACGAGGCCTAGGCACAACAGCACCCCGCCGCCAATTTCTGCAGCCATTGCCAGCCGTGCCTGAAGCGCAGCAAACGGAACATTAAGGCTTTTAAGCCAGCCTTCAAAGCTGGCCATGTTGCCGCTCCCGACAACGCCCAGCTTTCCAAGGCCGTGCGTGATAAAACAGGCACCGATAAAAAGGCGAATCATAAGTAATGCTGAATTCAGCATCGACGGAGTGGCTTCAATAAAAATCTGATGTAATGTCATAAATCGAGCCTAGTCCATCTGATTCTTGTAAGCAACATTTACAAACCTCGGATTGGCTGTTATGAAGTGCCACACATGAAGACTTCCGCCCACCTATTCATTTTCTTTTTTCTTTCTTGCGCGCGGGCCGAATTTACTTTTGATGGCTTTACGCTGGAGGCGCATTCAACCGAGCCCCATCAGCTTCGGCTGCTCGATTCAAATGAACAGGCTTTCCGGCAACGACTAAAACTTATCAAAGAGGCAAAAAAATCCATACTCATCGATATCTTCTATCTGATGCATGACGAATCCGGTAAGCAGATTCTGGCTGCGCTCGTTAACAAAAAACTCCGCTCACCCGAAGTTGAAATTCAGATTCATCTTGATTCGTGGGGCTCTTCCACTTTTACCGATAGCTACATGGCCTTGCTGCAAAACTACGGAATACAGATCAGAAGATACCTCGGCCCGAGATTTTTTTATGTCGGACCGAATCGCAAAAACCACCGCAAAACCTGGATCATCGACAACCGCCTTGCCTTGCTCGGGGGCTACAACATGGGCGATCAGCATTTTGGATTTTCGCCGGTGTTTAACATGATTGACCGCGATGTGCTGATCGAAGGCCCGATTGTTGCTGCGATTTCTGAGGCCTTTGAGCTTGTCTGGAACCAAACGCCTGAACAACGCTTTGCGGGTGCTGAAACCGCCAAGATTGATCTGCATGTAACCGAATTTGAAGTTAAAATTCAGACTGGAACTGCGATCACGGTACGAGATCTTCATTACGTTTCAAACATCCAGCGCTTGAATGAGCCTTCACAACTTCTGAGAAACCGCGTTGCAGAGTTTTTAGTTTCTGCAAAGTCGCGGATTATTATCGAAACAAAATTTTTCTATCCTTCGTTTTCAACCTACGTCCTGCTGGCAAAGCAACTTTTGGCAAACATCCCGATCCGCATTTTTTCCAATACCACTGCCGCCGGCGAGCCTTACGACCGAAATATTCTGCTCGTCGGTTCGCAATTTCTTTCGGGTCTTAAACTTTTCGGCGCCGACGTCAAATTCTTTACCGGGGACTTACCCACCGGCAACGGGCAGGTCATGCACCCTGCGGGGGCTACACCCAACTGGGGGACTCACGCCAAAACCCTCGTCATCGACAACACCGTAATTCTCGGCTCTTATAATCTTGATCTCGTCAGCGACTACCTGAATCTTGAGCAAATTCTTGTGGTCAAATCGCCGGAGTTTGCAACCGCAACGCTAAATTCCATCCTGCTTCGTACCGGCAAAACCGAATAATCCGGACTTTTTCAAAGCCTGCTTTTGTGCGAAACTTAAAGTCATTATGACTAATATTTTTGTTTTTATAATTTTGGTCGTTTCTGAATCTGCATTCGCGGTGTGCGATTTAATTGTTACGACAATCCGGGCCTGCCGCTTTTATCTTACCAGGTTGCATAATTTAACAATAAATTCTGTTAAAAAAAGCTATTCCATAAGGACAAATATGAAAAATATTATTTTGATTCTGTTAAGTGTACTTACCTTATCTGCCTGTAACTCAATGTCGAAAAAATGCAGCAATGGCGTTTGCACAATTGAAGAAAATGGCCAGCGCCGTTATGAGGGTGATGCCGATAAAGTGGCAGCACTTCAGCAACGCGATGCCGCTATGAACGAGCAGGAAGCAGAATTACAAAGAGCTTATGATTCGGCACCTCGCCGTTCTAAAAGCGAAGCCATCAGCGTTGGCTTAGTTATTTTTAAGCCCGCTTCGGCAGAGCTAGAACCCTTTCACGAAGTCTATGCGAATATGATACTGGAAGAAGGCCGAAAACTTGGTCTTACTTTGACCGAACCAAAACAAATGAATCAGGCCGTCAACCTTGCCGGCAGCAGTTCAAAAGGCCTCGAAGTCGGTCCATTGCTGGCGCGAAAAATCAGAATGTTCGGCGCCAAGGCGGATGTTGTCTCATTTATTTCCATCGGTACGAAAACTAAAACCGGCATATTGAAAGGCTCAGGCGCTAAAGGCGCCGCAATTGCTCAGGCCCAGGTTCCAGATTTTCAGGCCAAAGTAACAAGTACATTTAACTATCAGCCAAAAGAATTCAGTTTTCAGGGCAGAAGTCTGACAAATCTCGATATGGCGGGCGTCAACGCAAAAGGCAAAACCGGCACGATGTCATTAAAGGGCAAGCGCAATATCGAAAGCGATCGCGCAGCTGTTCAGCAACTCATGTTAGAGCTGAAAAAGAACGTCGAGCTGATTGCTCCTACCTTGCCGGCAGCAACTGCAGTTTTGGATATTGAGAAAGCCCGGCCCGCTGCTGCCGCCCCCCGTGCGCAGGCAACCGAGGATATGAAAAATAAATTGAAAGATTTCTTCAAGAAAAAGTAAAGCGGTAGAATTCAGATTTGTGTTTCGGATCGTCGGCATCGGTAACAAAATAAAAAACTGAATTTTCAGCCCACAGTCCTTCGGGTTTCTGAGAGCTTAAAATTTCTTCTTTGCAGACAACTTCACCGGCTTCATTCAGCACGCCGAATATCGCACCCCGGTACTCACCGTCATCATAAGTGGTCTGAGTGTCTTCGGCAGCTGCAAGAAAAACAATTTTTTTTCCGGTTGCAGAATTCCATACCGCGGCATCGGTAAACGAAAGCGGCACTCCATTTAGTTGTCCCAGATTGCAGTTTTGAATTTCAGCAAGGCTCTTGGCTGATACAATTCCGGTTTGCAGTTCGGCAACAAAAATGTCGGCCTGAAGTGTGATTATCGAATTCTTGGCACCCTTTGCATTTCCACGCTGAAATAGTTTTATAGCATTTCCGAATTCCACAATGCCTTCAAGATTCAAGTCCTCTATTTTTTCGTTAAGTACTGTAAACAATCCGGAAAAATCAATTTTGTTAATTCCGTCCGAAAGTATAAGCGCACCGGTATTTCGATTCGGCTTTGAGCCTGACGGCAGTGCCAGAATTGCGCCCATTGAACTAATAAAAGTGAGCGCTTCAAGATCAGGTTTAACTTTTTTTCGCGCAATCGGATCTTCAGGCAGACGGCCCGCAAATAATTTAATCCGGTCGAAGCCCGGTTCGGCTTCTGTGAAAGATATTAAGTTTAAGTCATCGTCGGCCACGACGTAAAATTTGCCGTTCAGGCGAATCAGTCCGCTCGCAGAGGACACTTCCAGTTTTCTGATAAGTTCGGGTTGAATTGACACTAAATTCCTTCAGGGCAGCAAACTACCCGATGTTTTTTAATAGCGGTTCGATATTACCTCAAAAATATTAAAAATGTAATTAATACTGTCAGTAAAGTTACGCTGTAACTCTAAAGACTTGACAAGAACCGCGTTCGCGAAAACTCTTGTGCTATGAAAAAATCAAAAATTAAAATCATGTTATTGGGCTCAGGCGAACTCGGAAAAGAGTTCGCCATCTCTGCTCAACGGCTTGGGCTCAACATTATCGCAGTCGACTCTTATGCCGAGGCCCCGGCCATGCAAATTGCAGATGAGGCTGAAGTTATTGATATGCTTAGCGCTGTCGAACTTGATCGTGTCGTCACGAAACATCAGCCGCAGATTATTGTTCCGGAAATCGAGGCCATTCGCACAGAAAAACTTCAGGAGTTTGAAGGCCGCGGAATTCAGGTTGTTCCAACTGCAAAAGCCACGCATCTGACGATGAACCGCGATGCCATCCGCGACGTGGCCTTCAATGAACTTAAACTTAAAACGGCCCGATTTTTATATGCCGGTTCTTACGCTGAGTTGCTGACCGCCAGCCGCAAAGTCGGTTTTCCGAATGTGGTGAAGCCGGTCATGTCGTCTTCCGGCAAAGGTCAGTCCGTTGTTAAAAGTGAAGTCGATGTTCAGACGGCGTGGAACTACGCCGTCAGCGGCATGCGTGGCGATAAAAGCAAAGTCATCGTCGAGGAATTCATTCATTTCGAATCTGAAATTACCCTTCTGACTGTAAAGCAGAAAAGCGGCCCAACGCTTTTTGTAAATCCGATCGGCCACAGACAGGAACGTGGCGATTATCAGGAATCGTGGATCCCGGCAAAAATCTCGGCCGCGCAATTGAAAAAAGCGCAGAAGATGGCAAAAAAAATTACCGACTATCTGGGCGGCGCTGGTCTTTTCGGCGTTGAATTTTTCCTCACTAAAAAAGAAATTTATTTTTCTGAACTTTCGCCGCGCCCGCATGATACCGGCATGGTAACTCTGGCCTCGCAGAGTCTTTCCGAGTTCGATCTCCATTTGCGGGCAATCTTAGGCCTGCCGATCACTGAAATCCGCTACTCGGGCCCCGCAGCTTCGGCGGTGATACTTGCCGATTGTGAATCTCAGGATTTTGAAATCACAGGCCTGGCCGCGGCACTTCAGGTAAAAGGCGCTGACATTCGAATCTTCGGAAAACCGGCAAC
>JANOJH010000493.1:0-6768 GCA_031408135.1 Bdellovibrio sp.
GAATTTGCTTCAGAAGCTCATTGATATTTAAAGGCTTTTTGTAGAGCCCATTAGCGCCAGCCGCATAAAGTTCTTTTTCTGCATAGAGGTCAGAGCTTGTCATAATATAAATTGGAATTTCTGGACCAAACTCTGATCTAGCCGCAAGTAAAAATTCAAAGCCGTTCATAACGGGCATCTGAATATCAGATAGAATGAAATCAATTCTTTCTTGTTTTAAAACCTCTAATGCCAATTTACCATTTGCTGCGTGAAATACAAAGAACCCATTTTGCGAAAACTGCTTAATAAGAAGCTCGCTTAAATCAAGGTTATCTTCAATAATTAAAACATTCATAAGTTACCTATCGGATACGTTAAACCCGAACTTTATGTATCGGGTCTAAATAGTTCGGCTTAGTTTAATCTATAGTTGTGAGACAAACTGAAAAAAATTATAACAAACTTCTTAAAACCTTCGCCAGGAATGTTAAAAAAGTTAGACTTTCTAAGAAATTAAGACAGGCTGACATGATTGAGTACGGGTTTTCAGAACGGTATATGCAAAAAATAGAGAGTGGTCAGTATTCGCCCAATCTTTATACAGCCCATCGTCTAGCTGAGGCTTTTGGAGTTACTGTATCTGATCTCCTGAAATAGTATGCGGTTTTGATGTACTCCAATACTGGATTTGGCGTCTCTTTATCCCCACTTACAAATCTTACCAGAAACCCGACTTACCGATAACTCATTTTTATGCTACTTAGACTTCATAGTATTCCTCTAGCTTCTAGCGAATGTTATCAACGCATTAAAGTCATTCTGATCGGCCTTCTTCAGCGCGGCGATGTAGTCAGAACGAGTTTTGCCTTCGGCTTCAAGTGGTGTGTAAGTTCCGTTTGTTCCCCAAGTAAATTTGGAAACGCCGTTTTTCATGAGAATTAAGTCAGTCATTAGACGGGCGTGACGGCCATTTCCATTTGGAAAAACATGAATCTGGACGAGTCGATGATGAAAGCGCGCAGCGATTTCATCATCGCTGAACGTTTTGTACTCAATCCAGTACTGAGTGTTCCCAAGAAGCTGGCCCAAGTCGTTCATAATGTGCTCTTTCATGACGCCAATGTTTTTATTGGAGCGTCTCATTTTCCCGGCCCACTTCCATACTTGGTCGAACATCTTTTTGTGCAGTTTGAAAATGAATGTTGCAGTCAGAAGGTCATCATGGGTTTGCTTTCCTGCCCAAACAAAGCCGTCTGCGATGTTTGATTGTTCGACCTGATTGAGTTCGCTCATTGTTGAGATGTAATCAGGAATCAGATCCTTCAGTTCATCCGGCTCAATAGGTGTGGCACCGCTGGGATATGTGACTTTGAATTTAGACATTTTTTTTGTTTTCTTTCGGCTTTTTCTCTACATCCCAAATTCTAGGGTCACCGGACCGGATGAGATCATTGGCGATTCGCTTGATCTCTTCTCTGACTTGTTTTTCCGAAGTGCCTTGGGCCTCGAGCCTCATTGTATGGGCGACTTCTTTTAGAATTTTCGATGCAGCAGCGACCGCTTTGTTTTTAATGATGTCATCGAGGGTAGCGCCGCTCTCTTGTGGGACAATGGCGTAAACGACTTTGCAGTCCATGGCTCGCGCCGCATTTTCGAGTGATTCAAGAGTCACTCGCTTTTTGGGTTCGCGCTTTTCAAGCTGATTGATTGAACCATGTACGACGCCTACCCGTTCAGCGAGCTGTCGAATCGAGAGGCCAAGAGAGCCGCGAATAGCTTTGACCCATCCGGATGGGGGCATCGGTTCGTTGAGCTTTGAGAGATGATCTAGCTTCTGTTGTACGATCCGCTTTTGATTGCTCTGCTTCGTTTTGTCGGTTTTCATAAGCTCCTCTGTCTGTATACATTAAAGTATTTATATCGTCTTATAATGTATACCTATACATCTATAAATGTCAATATATGTATATTTATAGGTATACGCTTAGGAGAATGGGTGTTTTAAAGTTCATTTTTGTGCCAACCACGAAGTGTGCATCTGTTTTTTATAAAATATTAAGAATTAACCCACGAATTATTCAAACGAACCAAAAAATTAAAGCTTGATAAAAAATTAATAGGGCTGAAGCCCATAGAGCTGAAGCCGAGGTGATTGCATTGTTCGAAATTGTTGTTAGATTACGACTTTTTCTTTAAACGACAAACAAGGTTAAAGTTATTCAATAAGTTAAAACTCGATCCAGTCCAAATACTTATGGTGAACTATACTATATGAGACTGGTCAGCGCAGAATTAACTTTTTTTGCTAAATCGATGGCCTCTACAACTTGTTTTTCAGTCAGGTCATCAATCAAAGCATCTTGATAGCGATAAGCAACGGCATAAGGAGTCAGATCTGAAGCTCTGCGAAGCAGATCGTTTAACTCTGGATAAAATTTTAACAGCTCAGATGAAAGTTGAGCTATGTCATGGGTCTTAGTAATTTTCACCGATTTATGACTTAAAAGTCCCTTGATCGCTTTTTCAACGCTTTGCTGGGAATTGAATACGACACCGATCCACATTTCTGAATTTTTAGATGAAAATAAATATTCTGCCATTAACAAATCAACGCGCGATAATTTAAACCATCGCTGAACATCAGAACTTTTCACAACTCTAAGCCTTCTGCAGACACAGTATTTGCGATTGAATTAATGTCATCATTGAAAGAATTAAATTCAGCTTCGGTATAAATAAATACATCAACGGATACAGATCTTCCCCACAGAACTTGATTAGCCTCTTGCATGCGCTCAATTTTAGTTTGAGCAGAATCTTTAATAATAAGAAATAGATCATAATCACTATCTGATTTTGCAGTTCCATTTGCGCGTGATCCAAAAAGATAAATTTTTGACGGGTGAAAATGAGCTTTTAATTTTTGTACGATTTCGGTTAGATTTTTATCGTTTTGCAGCAGAGATATTTGCATAAAACCTAATCTTTCTAAACAGTATATCTGAAGTCCATCAATGAGGGATTGGTGATTCCGGAATGACTCGAACATTCGACCTATTGCTTAGAAGGCAATTGCTCTATCCAACTGAGCTACGGAACCATGCGTTTAAACGTAAAGAGTAACCTAACAAAAGACATCGGAAATGTTAAGGAACTTTTTTAGGCAGTTTATGCTGTAAAAAGGCGCAAATCGCGACACCGCCGAGCACCACGTACCAAACGACAAGAAGCCAGACTAAAAAAATCGGAAACGAAGCCAGCGAGCCGTAGATTTTGTTATTTTTGAATACTTTTAGCGAAAGCCACAGAAACGAACTCTGCACCCCGGCTAGCGCAAAACTTGCGGCAAGGGCCGCAACAATGGCGGCCGAAGTTTTGACTTTGATATCGGGAATAACTTTATAAAGGAGGAAGAGCAATGAAGCGATCCAGATAAACAAGATGAGTTGGTTTTCGATGTTGCTGCGGGCATCGTTGAGGTAGCTGATTGATTTGATGGCGCTGAGCACGGCTAAAGGCAGTGGGGCGGCAAGCAGGATGAGCCAATGCAGGAGAATACGCTTATACGCCGGTTTGTTGATTTTAATTTTCCAGATTTTATTGAACGCCACATCGATGTTGCGAATAAGGCCGAGAGTCGTAATAAGCAGAAGTACAACTCCGGAAACTCCGACCGTACCGGAGTTAACACTTTGAAGCGAACTTTTTATGTATTTGGTAACGGTGCTGCCGGTGGCTTCTTTCATATAGTTGAGAAGTAAGCCTTCAAGTTTAGGATAGAGCACCTCAAGCCCGCCGACGGATTGAAACACCGCAAGTACAATGATTAGAAACGGAATGATTGAGAGCAGGGTTGAAAACGCCAGGCTTGAGGCGGCAAAGCGGATGTCTGTGAGTTCATCGTAAATGCGATCGAAAGTTTTTTTCATTCAGAGGAGGAATCTTTCTTTGACCTGAAATTCGTTCTGATTTTTTTCGACTGAGGCGAGATCGCAATAAGGGTCGTGCTCGAAGTAAAGGTACGAAGATTTTTCTTGAGTGGTACTAAGTACGCTGGACTTTTCCTTGATTAAAAGGAGGGGGTTGATGTCGTAACCCATGATCCACGCCGAGCGGATATGGCTGCTGGTGGGGATGAGGTCGCCACAGTAAATCAGTTTGGTTTTTTCATCTTCGATGATAACGACTTGGTGGCCGATAGTATGGCCGTCGGAGACATAGAATGAAATATGCGGAAAATAATTTGTTTGTGGGCCTTCGATAAACTTCAGTACACCGGCCTCGAGCAAGGGCTGAAAGTTTGCAGCCAGATAGCTGGCTTTTTCGCGTACGTTGGGGTGAGTGGCATTATCATAGTTGGATTTCTGAACATAATAAGTTGCGTTCGGAAAGGTCGGAACGATTTTGCCGCTGTTTGCTTTTGTGGAGCCGCCGGCGTGATCGAAGTGAAGGTGTGTGAGGATGACGTCGGTAATGTCAGCGGTGGTAAGTCCGTTTTTTTTAAGCGATTGTTCAAGCGAGACTTCACCTTCATTAACACCGTAAATTTCGGCAAACTTAGCGCCGACTTTTTCGCCGTATTTGGCAACGAAGTCTGAGCCGTTGCCGGTGTCGATGAGAATATTTCGTTTTTTGGATTTTAAAAGTAGGGCGCGGGCTTCCATCTGAATGCGGTTGAGACTGTCGGCCGGATTGGTTTTTTGCCACAGAACTTTAGGAACGGTGCCGAACATTGCGCCGCCATCAAGGCCGAAGAGTCCTGTGGGAACGGCGCAGATTTCGTAGTCGCCGATTTTCAGATTAAGTCTTTTGATTTCATCAGGTGTTGTTTTCATCTTCGCTTTCCAGATCTTGCAGAGTTACAGGAGCTTCTGAAACTTCATTTTCGTCGGTCATTTCTTCAGGGATGACCGACGGGTCGATGGATTTGACCCAATCGAGGTAGTTTTTGTAAATTTCTTCGATTGTGCCCGGGGGCTGAACGGGGCCGATATGAATGGTAAGCTTGCCGGGTTTTGCAAACAAGGCGCCTTTCGGCCAAAGTCTTGAGTTGCCTTCGATGTACAGGAATAAAATGGGTGTATTGGTTTTTTGCGCAAAGATGCTGATACCGCGTTTGAATTCCTGGATTTTGCCGTCTTTGGTACGAGTGCCTTCGGGAAAGATAATCAGCCACATGCGGTCGAGCTGGGTGAGAAGTGTGATGATGAGCTGGACAGCTTCGCCTTTGCGGTCTTTGCGGTCGATGGGGATGGCGCCGAGGCAGTGCTGTGAAAAAAAAGTAAAAAGTACATTTGAGAAAAAATAATCTTTAGCCGCGGCCATGTAGAGATCGAGCCAGCGTGAGCGCGGGATGGAAGCGGCGATCGATGTGGCATCGAGATGACTGGCGTGATTCGAAATAATAATCAACTTTTTGTATTTTGCGTAGAGTTCGGAAAAATCCCCACCTTTGACTTCGAGGCGGATGTAAAAAGTGTAGAACCAATTTTTAAGAATAATCGACCAGACAAAACGGACGATGCGGCTGGTGAAGTCGAAGTGCTGGGTGAACAGCGGCAAATGCCGGATATGCGCCGGCAGTTTTGTCCATTGTTCGTTTTCATATGTCCACTCACGCATTGTTCAACCCGAGCATGACGAAATAGTAGATCGGCGCAACGAATATTAGGCGATCCATACGCTGCAGGAAATCTCCGCGGCCGAGAATGAACCCGCTGACGATTTTAACGCCGGCATCGCGCCGGACGACCGTCATAACCATACCGCCGATGACGCCGCCGAATGAAGCAATTAGACCCGAAGCAAGCCAGTACTTTTCGCTGCGGTCAGGAAGTAAGTGGCGCATGCCGTAGGCCAATAGAACCGTTACGAAAATAGAAATGCCGGTACTGATCCAGGTTCTTTTTGAATTGATCTCGCTAATGATTTTCGGTCCCTTGAAATAGCGGCTGATCGCAAGATTGGTATTATCGCAGAACTCGGTCAGGATTATTAGATACATCACCTGATAAATACCGTTGTCAAAATTAAGAATGAGACCCAGATGCATGAATGACCAGCCAAGAAAAATGAAGCCCAGTAAGGTTAGCGAAATATACTGAATCATGTTTTTGTAATTGCGTTGAATAAGCGGTACAAGGCACGAAAGCCCCAGTACCATCATCGGCATTTCGTTGTAGACCGCAAGATTATTCATCTGACTGAAAACCCCGAGCCCGATTATTCCGAGGTAACAGATCCAGACAAAATACGTCTGGTGAAACATTCCGAGTATCTGGAAGTAGGCTTTAGCCCCATAGATGGCAAGGAGTGTGAGAAAAATAATCGGCAGCGGGGCCGAAAGACCCATCAGGCCGAACATGATCGGTGCTAAGAACAGCCAGCTTTTGATTGAAGCCCAAGCGATCATGAAATAGTGGCTTTTTTTCCTGAAGATAAAGTTGACTGCGGCGCCCGCAAAAATAACAAGCAGAACAATCGAAACTGTTTGTCTGTAAACGGGGCTTTCCCACGCGGCAGGTGCAGAAAAAAAATGGCTGAAATTACTCATAGATTATTCCTAAATCTTTTATTTTTTTATAAAGGCTGGATTTTGATATTTTAAGAATGGCACAGGATTTATCGATGTCTTTGGTTTGCCTCAGGCAGAATTCAATCAGGCGGCGCTCTTGATTATTGAGAAAATCTTCGAGAGTCTGATCGAGGCTTAAAGCGGGTGGAGCAAGAGCCGGAGTGCTGCCGTTCAATAGTTGCTGAACATCTGCGGCGCGGATAACCGGCAAT
>JANOJH010000505.1:0-1322 GCA_031408135.1 Bdellovibrio sp.
TTCACCGCACCACGTTGATATGAAGTTTAATTCTAAGCCGCCAGAAAGATATACTCCTTCGGGGAAGAGGACTGTGCCACCCAGTAAGGCACATTTATCAATGGCCTTTTGGATTGAATCGGTCATCAATACCATGCCACCTGGCTTCAGTGTAATTACAACAGCGGGCTGTAATCCAAATAGGATCACTGAAGGAATAAGTAGACTTAGTATGAGTACTATTCTTCGAGATAGATAACTAATTTTCATGGCATCAAAATAGTAACTTACAATCCAATAACTCCTCAAGATACTATTTATACCGTCTAGTGTAACTTGTGACGCCAGCCACAAGCTTAAATGTCATGCCGGGCACATGCAACGCTGCCAACAATGGTATGAATAATATTTGACCCGGCATCCAGAAGAAGGGACACAAGTAATGTTTCATTTAGCCTTTTTGTCATTGGCTGAGTTTAGCTATTCACATCAACGTGGTTGGATGATAAACACCGACAACAGGCTAATTCTCAATTTCATTTTGACTTTTTTACTTGCTCATCGCAATAGGTCTCTCCAAGTGCTTGGCATCTTCTGTAAAAGTATAAGGATTTGTTTTTATCTGTTTTAACAGAAAATCTTCCGGTAAAAATATCTCCAAGTTTAATTAGTGAAAGAATATGATCTTTTGCGGCTGCATATTCATAGAGCTCAATTGCCTTTGCTGTTGACTCAGCTACACCTAAGCCATACAGATACATTTCGGCCAATTGATAATAATATTTTGGTTCTTCAGTTTTAAGTCCATTTACAAAATAGGTATAGGCATATTTCGCGGAAACCAGGGAATCGAAATATTCAATTTTAACAGGAAGCTCACTTTCAATATTTTCCTGCGAAAAAGGAGATGTATCGAAAGATGATTCCTTTAAATGAATTACATCTGTTTTAACATGGTCTTTTGTTATGGCAATGGAGTTCCTTACATCCATCACATATTTTTGATGATCTCCAACAATGACCAATGTGTCCGTATTAACCGATCGTAAATCTACTATGTTGATGTTCAGTAGCTTAATGATAGTATTGTCTCCCTTTATGATAATCACATCATGGGTCGCATCGAAATAGGATGAGTTTTTCTGCACAAGTTCAAATAGGTTGTTTTTGCCTTCAAAGATAATCTCATCATGTGCCGCAGAATTAGATACTGTGTTAGTGGAGGTGACTTTAATCATATTGTTGTCCTCTGACTTATCAACATCATAATCGGATGTTGATACGGAAGATGAAGATTTGCAAGACAACAAGATTACTATCAAAAAGAGGAAGGCAATTAAATG
>JANOJH010000339.1:0-1253 GCA_031408135.1 Bdellovibrio sp.
GATCTCTCGCATGAGAGCCATTTATGAAACGGAGAAGGCTGAACGCGAAACGGAAATGGCGAGAGTACAGGCTACTTTTGATTTAGATAAAAAAGATGCCGCTATTACTGTACTTAATAAAGAAAATGAGTTGAGAAACAGTCAGCGCAATTTTTTCATAGTGGTTGCTGCTTCCCTTTTGGCTACGGCAATGCTGGTGTTTTATTTATACAATCAAAAACAAAAATCTAATACGCTATTGTCTGAGAAAAATGCCGTCATCGAAAAATCCCTTGCCGAGCGCGAAACCCTTCTCAAAGAAATCCATCACCGCGTAAAAAACAACCTTCAAATCATCTCCAGCCTGCTCAGCCTTCAGTCTAAAAACACCAGCGATTTGGCAACTCAGGGAGCCATCAGCGAAAGCCGAAATCGGGTTAAGTCAATGTCACTTATTCATGAACAACTTTATCAGGAAGATATCATATCGGGTGTGGAGATGAATGATTACATAAGTCGATTAGTGAGTAGCCTGACTTCTTCTTATGGGCTGGATACAGAGCGAGTTGAAATAAAGATTGAGTCTGAAAATATTTTATTGGACGTGGATTCAGCTATTCCGCTGGGCCTCATCATCAATGAACTGGTGAGCAATTCAATGAAGTATGCTTTCCCGGATCAGCAGGCAGGAGTCATATTAATTTCTCTTAAAGACACTATGAATGAACTTTTGTTAGTGGTGCGAGACGATGGCGTGGGCATGGATGTCTCCAAAAAATCTTCTCAGTCGTTTGGGTTGAATTTGGTGAATTCACTGATGCGAAAGTTGAAGGCCGAGATGACCATTGTTTCGCAAGCCGCCTTGCCTGGCGCCAGGCCGGGAACTTCAGTTCAATTGATCATAAAAGATTTTAAAAAGATTACCTTAGCGTAAGTGTGTTGACTACGTGCCCAGCTTTCAAGCCATGAACTCTGAGAAATCAATTTTGATTGTAGAGGACGAACCTCTCATTGCCGATGACATTGCCTCAACCCTAAAGGAAAAAGGGTATGGTATTTTGGGACCGGTTGACAATGCCGAGGAAGCTTCAACCATTTTATCGAAGGCCAAGCCCAATCTGGTCCTGTTGGATATTCAAATAAAGGGGAAACGGGACGGCATTGAGTTCGCTTCTGAAATACGGTCAAAGCATAAACTTCCATTCATCTACATTACTTCCTTTTATGACCGCGCCACATTGGATAGGGTAAAAGCCACTGAACCTCAAGCCTAC
>JANOJH010000516.1:0-1214 GCA_031408135.1 Bdellovibrio sp.
TGGCAATGGGTAGCAGGGACTTTCTCTTCCAAAAAATATTATTGCAACCAGGAGAATATTAATACTTATAGTCAATCAGAACAACTCAGTACTTTTGTCGACATGAAATATGAAAACCTGGCAACGCTTAAAATACCGAAATCATTAAGGGAAACCACATCTTTAAATTTTTTTACAATACTCTTGCCCACTTCAAAAGAAATTCAACTGGACTATTCTTCACCTTTACTTATTTATAACTCCTATCAATTAGATCCTAAGTGGAAAAAGGAAATCAGTGCCAACCGAATTTTACTGTTAGAGCCTTCTCACTTTGACTTTGAAAAATATCCGGTATCTGAAAAGGTGATGAATTTTATACTTCACCTTGCTGAAAACATAATGGGAATACAAATTTTTGTAGGAGAGGTTAATGAAATTCCTGGGATAGAGAAGTTTCTATCTATTTACAGTAAATCCCATCCAGCCTTTAAACATTATCCAGGCCAGCAAGACGAGGTCGATTGGATGTTTCCGGATGCAGGATTAAAAAATTCGTTTACATCCTTTTGGAAGTCATGTGAAAAATCAATTACATCCTTATGAAAATACTTCTTACAGGCTCAACAGGTTATATAGGCAGAAGGCTTCTGCCCGTGCTGGTTGAAGCAGGACACCATGTAATATGCTTGGTTCGCGACCAACGAAGGTTTGATTGGGACGACTTCTCTCCAGAATTTCTAAAAAATGTATCTGTCATTGAGGTTGACTTGAATGATGAGAAAACATTTGCATCTGTTCCTACTGAAATTGATGCCGCCTACTATCTTGTGCATTCCATGAGTTCCACCAATCCAGATTTTACCAAAATGGAGGCAGACTCAGCTCAAAACTTTGTTACCCTAATCAACACAACAAGTGCCAAGCACATTATTTACCTCAGTGGAATTGTTAACGATGCCGATCTCTCCGATCATTTATTATCACGAAAAAATGTAGAAGGAATTTTGGGTAAAGCAAAAGCACCACTTACAGTCTTGCGCGCTGCGATCATCATTGGCTCCGGAAGCGCCTCTTTTGAAATCATCCGCGACCTGGTTGAAAAACTTCCGGTGATGATTGCACCCAAATGGCTCAGGACGCGATGTCAACCCATTGGCATCCGAAATGTGATTGAATATTTGCACGGCATTTTACTAAAAGTTGAAGCCTTTAATCAGACTTTTGATATTGGG
>JANOJH010000533.1:0-1097 GCA_031408135.1 Bdellovibrio sp.
GTCGGAGTTAAAGATATTTTAACTAAATGCGTGGGAACAAGAAACCCGCACAATGCTGTCCGAGCTACTTTAAACGGCTTATCGCAGCTCAAGAAACTGGGAGCTATATAATGGCTAAGACATTTGAAATTAAATTAAAAAAATCTACAATCGGATGCAGTCCTACTCAGCTTAAGACCATGGAAGCATTAGGTTTAAGAAAAATTAATCAAACTGTTACTAAGGCTGATAATCCTGCAAACAGAGGCCAGCTTTATAAAATTCAACATTTAGTTGAAATAACTGTAAATAAATAATCGGAGTTCTTTATGAGTTTATTAGCAAAACTTGCCCCTAAAAAAGGTTCAACACATTATCAGAAACGTATCGGTCGCGGTATTGGTTCCGGCATGGGTGGAACTTCAACTAAAGGTCATAAAGGTCAGTTAGCACGTACCGGTGGAACTGTAAGACGCGGATTCGAAGGCGGACAAACTCCTTTATCTCGTCGATTACCAAAGTTTGGTTTTACGAATGCAGCTTTTGCTAACGTATTTCAGATTGTTAACCTTTCTGATTTAACTAAAGTTCAGGGCGCTGTTGATCCAACTTCATTGTACAATGCTGGTTTGATCACAAAGTCTGCGCAAGTTAAGATTCTCGCAAAAGGTGAGTTAAAAGGTGCATTCAAAGTGAAAGCTCACGCATTCAGTGCAAAAGCAAAAGAAGCGATTGAAAAAGCTGGTGGAACTACTGAGGTAATCAAGTAGTGGCTGATCAAAGTAGCGACAAAGGTTTAGGTAGTCTTAGAAATAAAATATTTTTCACCTTAATTTGTCTAGCTGTTTACCGGATTGGGGTTCATATACCAACTCCTGGAGTTAACGGCCTTGCTGTATCTGAGTTTTTTAATTCCCAGAATCGTGGGATTTTCGGATTATTTAATACTTTCAGCGGCGGAGCTCTTGAGCAATTTTCGGTTTTTGCTTTAGGTATCATGCCGTACATATCGGCTTCGATTATTTTTCAGCTTTTGACATCTGCAATTCCTTTTTTGGAAGCTTTGAAAAAAGAAGGCGAAGCGGGACGCAAGAAAATTACTCAGTACACAAAGTATG
>JANOJH010000536.1:0-4015 GCA_031408135.1 Bdellovibrio sp.
GCCTGAGTATTATTAAAGAAGGCTCTGACGAACGCAGACAATTAGTTGATCAGCTGATCGAACAGGTTGTGGGAAATGGTGCCGAGATTATTTATGACTATAAAAAAGTTTTAAAAACCAGAAATAAACTTTTAAAAGATATTGCTGAAGAAAAAATAAAATATCAGCTTGGGCTTGATACCCTGGAAAGTATTAATACCATTTTTCTGAAAAGAGCTGCTGAGGTAACCAGCCTGCGAATTAATGTTTTAAATGAACTTCGACCTGAAGTAGAAACGGCTCTAAATAAAATCATTACAGCAGGTGCCGCAAAATTTGACTTTGATTACGTTATTTCAGAAAAAAACCATAAGAATTCTGACTTAGAAACGATCACAGAAGCACTGCGTAATAGAATGAAAGAACTTGAAACTGCGGAGATTAAATCCGGTGTCTCCTTAGTAGGTCCTCAGAAGCATGATGTCATATTCCTATATAGCGGAAATGACTCACGATTCTATTGTTCGCAAGGTCAGCAGAGATCCATCATATTAGCTTACAAAATGGCTCAAATTGTGTATCATCAAAGGATTCATGGTTTTTATCCATTGTTGCTATTAGACGATGTTCTTTCTGAGTTGGATTTATTGAAGCAAGAGTCTTTAATTTCGACACTAAATCAGACAGAAACTCAAACATTTGTGACCACCACAGATGTTTTATTATTGTCAAAATTGAGCATGAATAGAGCCAGCGTTTTTAAAATACAAAACGGGCAAGTAATTGTTTGAACCGTAGCTAAAGCTACCAAAAATAAAAATTTTATGTGGAAAAAGCTGTGAACTTTGTTGAAGGAGTCAAAATGTCTGGAATGAATACTAACGTAGACCAGAGTAAAAACTATGGTGCAGATGATATTCAGGTCTTAGAAGGCCTCGAAGCCGTTAGAAAACGCCCTGGCATGTATATCGGAGATACAACAATCCGCGGTTACCATCATCTTGTGTACGAAATCGTGGATAACGCCGTTGATGAAGCCTTAGCCGGCTATTGTAAAAGAATTTTGGTCGTAATTCATTCAGACGGCTCACTTTCTGTAGATGATGATGGTCGCGGTGTTCCCGTTGGCCCCCATCGTTCAGGAAAAGACGCGTTGGAAGTTGTTTATACCGTCCTCCATGCCGGAGGAAAGTTTGATGGTGGCGCATACAAGGTTTCCGGTGGTTTGCACGGCGTAGGAGCTTCTGTGGTTAATGCTCTCTCGATACGTTGCCAGGTTGAATCTTATAAAAATGGAGCATTATACCGCCAAGTCTATGAAAAAGGAACACCACAGGGACCTGTAGAAAAAATAGGCCCAACAACAAGAACCGGAACCGTTGTTACCTTCAAGCCCGACATCGAAATATTTAAAGAACCGGGGATGGAGTTTGACTTCAATACGCTGGTAAACCGTTTCAGAGAAATGGCATTTTTAAATGCGGGCCTTCATCTTTCATTACTGGATGAACGGACGGCTAAAAAAATCGATTTTCAATACTCTAAAGGCATCGCTGAATTTGTTGCATATCTGAATGAATCTAAAAAGGCCATTCACAATGACGTTATTTATTTTCGTGGAGAAAAAGATCAGGTTGATGTTGAAGTTGCGCTTCAGTGGAATGATTCTTATACAGAATCAATTTATTGCTATGCGAACAACATTAATACTCATGAAGGCGGTACTCACCTCGTGGGGTTCCGTGGCGCACTGACTCGAACAACCAACACCTATGCTTCTCAAAAGAATCTTTTGAAAGATTTTAAAGAAAATATCGAAGGCGAAGACATCAGAGAAGGTCTCGCGGCAATTATTTCGGTCAAGGTACGAGAACCATTATTTGAAGGTCAGACAAAAACAAAACTTGGAAATGCCGAAGTAAAAGGAATCGTAGAATCACTCGTAAATGAAAAATTGGCAGATTGGTTTGACCGAAACCCAACCACCGCAAAAACAATCGTAACAAAATGTGTTGAGGCTGCGCGCGCAAGAGATGCGGCCAGAAAAGCGCGGGATTTAACCCGACGTAAAACAGCTTTAGACAGCGGTTCGCTTCCGGGAAAAATGGCAGATTGCCAAGAGCGCGATCCAGCCAAGTGCGAACTCTATCTGGTCGAGGGAGATTCAGCCGGCGGGTCTGCTAAACAGGCTAGAGACAGAAAAACTCAGGCTGTACTTCCGCTTAAGGGTAAAATTTTAAATGTCGAGAAAGCCAGATTTGATAAAATGTTATCCAACGACGAGATTAAGATGATGATCTCAGCTTTAGGAACCGGCATCGGTAAAGAAAATGTTAGCGCAGACAAAGTCCGGTATCACAAGATTATCATCATGACGGATGCTGACGTGGATGGATCTCACATCAGAACATTGCTTTTGACCTTCTTTTACCGCCAAATGCCGGTTGTCCTTGAAAAAGGTTACATTTATATCGCGCAGCCACCATTATACCGAGCAAAAAAAGGACAGTCAGAAATTTATCTGAAAGATGAAGCGGCATTGACCGAATATTTACTAAGCTCAGGATTGGATTCATTCAAAATCAAAGGCAAAACGACAGATGTTGCGACCTTGCGACAGATGATTCTTCGAATTCAGAAATTCTATTCTTTATTGAAAGCGTCTTCTGCAAAATACGATTTTGATGTTCTTTACTACACATTAACTAAGGTTTCCCAGCTTGAAGAAATATTGAAAAATGAGACTAAATTGACTTCAATGATAAACGATCTGAAAGATTGGATTAATGCCAATCCTGGATTTGGTGTTACCGACATCAAATCGACGATTCAAGAAGCCGATTTGAAAATACTGGGACAGGTGCACACCACCCGTTACGCCGATAAAAAAACCACGACGCTTTCAAGCGACATGCTTAATGCCCCGGAAATTATCGAATTAAGAGATTTATGGAAAGGTATTCAGGCTGTTTCTCCGCTGCCTCTGACAATTGAACAGAATTCGACTGAATATTCATTTGAAACGTATAATGAATTCTTTGAACACGTAATGATTACAACCAAAAAGGGCGTTTACATTCAACGCTATAAGGGGCTGGGAGAAATGAATCCGGAACAACTTTGGGACACTACGCTGAATCCGGAAAACAGACATTTATTAAGAGTTACAATTGACGACGCCGTAGCAGCTGATGAGACCTTTAGTGTTCTTATGGGCGAACAAGTTGAGCCGCGACGTAAATTTATTCAAGACAACGCTTTAATGGTTAAAGCTTTAGACGTTTAAAAATAATTAGGTGAAATATGAATACTTCTGAAAAGCGAAATGGTGTTACTGACGTAGATATTAATAAAGAAATGCGTGAAGCATATTTACAATACTCGATGTCAGTTATTGTTGGTCGTGCGCTTCCTGATGTTCGCGACGGGTTAAAACCCGTTCATAGGCGCGTTTTGTTCGCCATGCATGAATTGTCAAATACCCACGATAAACCCTATAAAAAATCTGCCCGTGTCGTGGGTGATGTAATCGGAAAATACCACCCACATGGCGATACAGCGGCATATGATACAATGGTTCGGATGGCTCAGGATTTTTCTCTGCGCTACCCGTTAATCGATGGTCAGGGTAACTTCGGTTCAGTGGATGGCGACTCTGCAGCCGCATCCCGGTATACAGAAGTCAGAATGACCAGACTTGCAGAAGAATTACTCTCAGATATCGATAAAGAAACTGTTCCATTTGGACCGAACTACGACGACTCTCTTCAAATCCCCTTAATTTTACCTGCGAAATATCCAAACCTACTTGTTAACGGCTCTTCAGGAATTGCCGTAGGTATGGCCACAAATATTCCGCCACACAATTTGGGCGAGGTTATCGACGGTTGTATTCATCTGATTCAAAACCCTGACTGCGGAATCGAAGAGCTGATCGAAAGAATTCCCGGACCGGATTTTCCGACCGCAGGACAGATTGCCGTAAAAGAAGGGATACTTCAGGCGTACCGTAAAGGCCGCGGCATCATTACTGTTA
>JANOJH010000540.1:0-17064 GCA_031408135.1 Bdellovibrio sp.
CCGTGCAGTCGTTTATGGCAAGGCCAGCGCTGCCGGTGGAGCTAATAAAACATTAGCTAAGCAAACCCTTGAAATTCAGAAAAAACTTCGAATATTATTTCAAACGCCGGAAGTTGCGAGTCATCCGCTCGCAGCCTACAAAGGAGTGACGGAAGATCTTAAAACCAGAATGACAAAGGAGCTTCTCAATTATTCGCTTACGGAAGAAGGCGGCAAATTACTGGCTAACGTTGGGCTGGAAAAGCCCGTTGCGGTGACTTATGAAAGGGATTATAAAAAGCTGGAAAAATTTAAATTAGAACAGGTTATGAAGCCATAAAAAATACCCTTTATCGGAGAGTCTGTGAAGATTATTCAAATTTTAAAAGGTGTTTGGTATAACTTACGACTGCATACGCAACTTTCGATCTTCAGTACGTTCGCAATATTAATTACAATTTTTGCCGGCTCTTATTGGGTGACTTTTACAAAACATCTTGAATCTTTGAATGAGCTTAAAAAAACCATGACGACCGTCTCTACCGGACTTTCAACAAATGGAATGAGTGCGATTTTAGCAAATAATTTTTTATCTCTTGAAAAGCAAGTGTTGAGCAGCTTGTTTTTTGACGATGTAATTGCTGTTCAAATTTTGGACGTCAATGGAAAAGTCTTGTGCCAGGGCATTCAAGGCACCGGGAAAGCTCCGCAAATTCTTTATAGTCCGGAATTTATAGAAATTCCTTTACTCGAGATATCACAGAATCAGGCCACTTTTAAAGAGGATGGCGAACTCATCGAGATTTGGTTCCCTGCGCGTAGTTATGAGTTGGTGGGCTGGATTCATCTGGTGGCCAGCACGAAGTCCTTGACGAAAAAAAATTACGAACAACAGCAAATTTATTTCTGGCTCGCGATTATATCCGCAATCGTTGTCAGTGCCGCTATCTCTGTTGTCATCGCAAGATCAGTGGTTACTCTTCGAATCGCAACTCAATTTGCAAAAGACCTATCCAGTTTGAAGGGCTCTAAATTGAACCCGGCGCACGGGCCACGAGAAGCCACCGAGCTCGTTAGAGCCTTAAATCAAACTTCCGAAGTGCTGAAGTTCCAGCAAAATAACATCGATCTTCAAAAAGCCGAGTTAGCCGTTTCATTGGATAAACTGCAGAAACTAAATGCAACTCTTGAAATTAAAATTTCAGAGCGCACAAAAGACCTGCAGCAGGCCAATAAATATTTATCATTGGCTCTGCAAACGAAGGGCGAATTTTTAGCCAACATGAGCCACGAAATCCGCACTCCTCTTAATGTTATTTTCGGCATATCCAGTGTATTAAGCGAGCTTGCGCTAGGTGATGAAGTGAGGGGCCTTTTAAAAATACAAGATACCGCAGGTAGCAAACTTCTTCATGTTATCAGCGATATTTTGGTCATTTCAAAAATTGAGGCCAATGCTTTAGAGTTTGAAACCATTCCTTTTGATGTAGCAGAGTTAGTTTTAGAAAATGTAAACCTTCTGATTGGTGAAGCCGAAAGCAAGGGCCTTCGAATCGGCATTGAAACCGATAAATGTAAAAAATGCTTTTATTTGGGAGACCCCGGTCGAGTCGGCCAAGTTCTATTAAATCTGCTTAATAACGCGATGAAATTTACGGAAAAAGGTGAAATTCTTGTTCGCGCAAGTCCGGATCAAAATGGTCTGCTTAAAATTGAAGTTCACGATACCGGCATAGGAATTCAAAAGGAAATGTTAGAAAAAATTTTTGAACCGTTCGTGCAAGCCGATTCCTCTATCACGCGAAGATATGGTGGAACCGGCCTCGGCCTGACTATCAGTAAAACTCTTGTTCAGAAAATGGGTGGGCAAATCTGGATTGAATCAGAACCGAATAAAGGAAGTCACTTTTATTTTACTTTGAATCTCCCGAAGGCCACCGAAGCCGAAATACGTGAATTTGAATTATCGAAAATCCGTCAACAGCCCAGCTCCGAATTTTTAAATCTCAAAATAAAACGAAAAATTCTGCTGGTCGATGACGATATGGATAATCATCAAATCTTAAAAATATATTTTAAAGACTACCCTATCGAATTAATCACAGCTAATAACGGCGAAGAGGCATTGAAGAGGTTTCAGTCTGAAAATTTTGATTTAATCTTAATGGATATGCAAATGCCTGTCATGGACGGCCTGACCGCCACCCGAAAAATCAGAGAGATTGAAGTTACACGAAGCAGAAAAAAGACCCCGATTCTTATACTTACAGCCAACGCATTCAAAGAAAATTATGATGCCAGCCTTCAAGCCGGTGCTGACAGTTTTATTACGAAGCCTATCAAGAAATCGGGCCTGCTTTTGGCAATTGAAAAATATCTTATATAGTCAATCAGCAAACACGCGAAGCCTATTGATTCCGCCATCGGGGAAAGTTCTTACTTTAATCTGTGAATAGGCCAAGCCGTCTTTAATCCGGAATTCTTTCTGATTTCCGGCATAAGCTTTTACGTTGGTTTTTCTTACCAGCGTAATCCACTCCCCCTCACATAAACCGTCGATGCTGATTTCACGCGGATTATTATTTATAAAATAACTGAAATCGAAAATGATCCGGCCGATAACACTGCGCTCAGTAAATTCAATAACCACTTCTTCAGAATTATTTCGATCACGACTGCGTGCCGATTCAAGACCATCAAACATATTGATCGGCGGAAACGGCGATATGAGCTGAATCGCCGGGCTGTAGTGTTCGTTCGTTGCCATCAATAGTTTTGCTCCGAAAGCCAGCCCGCTTAAATCAACCGGCAGTACCAGATTATTCCGGATGATCACTTCACTGTCTGGATCAAATTTTAAACTCAGGGGTTTTGCGGTTTTCGGAATATCGTCAGGGAATCTTTCACATACCTTCATTGCAAATTTCAGCTTTTCGTTTTCCGGCAAATTTGCATAAAGACCAACGCGGGTTAATCCCCCGTCAGGATACATTTCGATTCGGACTGTGCCGTATCTGGTTTCAGACTGCGGTAATCGCAAATGGATAAAGGAATGCCCTGCCATTAACTGCTTCGGAAGAATTTCAACCCAGTTACGATTTTCGTCGCGCCCCATAATTCTGACATATTCGGCCTGATTGCCATCATGGAATTTTGTTGAAAGTGCCACAAAATGTATTTCTGAAGGCTGCGCCAGCTCGAGTTCAACATAGTCAAAGTCGTACGGATTATGCCGTGCACTTTCCCAGCTATCCATAACTTTACCCTGTTTGCCGAATAGCGCAGGATCAAAAACCGGTAGATATCTGCTGATCATATTTTCGGCGCGCGCAAATTTTTGATTGGAAACTTTTCGGATAACGGCTTTAGTCAGCAGATTGTAAGCTGCAACCGGATCTGCGGGGCCTCGCTCGGTAATGGCTTCGGGCAATGTCGGTAAAAATGCGTCGAAAAGCAAACTTCGATACCCAACATTGACCAGATTTTCCGACGTTACATTTGCGGTTTCAAATTTGACTCTGAACCGGCTGAAATCAATTCCCGAAATGTTGAGCTCTTTTAAAATTTCCTGTGCAACTTCTGCATTGAAAAGCACACCTTTAGCGTCGGCGTTGCACAGAATAGTCAGTCCGTTTCCGGCGTCCGGGCCACTGACACAATGAATGTACAGACACCTGAAACCTTCATTGGCACCTTGATGAACAGCCAATTTGTTATCGCCGGCTTCTGCAACAAAAACCCCAAGCCCAATATCGCAGCCCATAAAATCCCGGCAGCCGAGATCTGTTCCATACAACATCTGCACAGCGGTATCGTGCGAAATAACCTTGGTAGCTTTAAGCGTTCGGTTGGCCTCAGTCAGATGATTTAAAAATCGTGAAACCGTACCGGCCGACCCCAGCGCTCCGGCAGCAAAAGCCGGAAACATCAGCCGGCCACCTGGCACTTCAGTGCCGTCATCAAAAAAACCGCTGACATAATTTTTATCGGTCATATTTTTCTGATTGAAACTCATGCCGGCAAAATAATTTTCAGTCAATTTTTGAATGGGCGATTTTTCAATCGCTTCGATAATATGTTCAAGCACAATGAAGCCGCCACCCGAATAATGAAACTCGCGCCCGGGCACGCAGATCACTTCGATTTCGCTCAGTAATTCATGGCTTGTCGGCATACGGCCCTCAAGCGGATAGCCCTTTACATAGTGCATATTCAGGGCCGTGTGATTCATTAAATGCCGCAGGCTTACTTTGTCAGAATTCAGCCGAAAGGCCGAATCGGTCTTACTGAGTAAAAGATTTACCGACATATCAATAGGGATTTCACGCTTTGAAAAAAACTCAAGTGCAAAGGCCGAAGCAAAAGTTTTACTGAGTGATGCCAGTTCAAACCAGTCTGATTTTTTACAATTCCCGAAACCGAGTTCCTGCACTTCACCGGCCACACTGATCCCCAGGCTGACGGCATTTATACCGTGGCGCTGCCTTAGATTTTCAATTTTTTCAACGAGCAAGTTTATCGGTTTTGCATGAAATCTTTTCAGTGAAATTTCATATAAGGCCAGTTGGGCGTTTTCAAGTTCTTGGCCCTGAGAATTCTGCAGCCTTGCCTCGAGTGCCGCTAATAGGTCAGTGCCCGACTTATTTTTGGCAGAAATTAAAAACTTCATTCCGAATTTTTTATGGTATTCACCGCCAAGGGTTTTCAGCCGGTGTTTTAGTTCGTCGCTTTCACTGAAGACCAGCGCCTGTTCACTTTTGGCAAAACTATCAAGACCGGTTTTGGCCTCGCCGATATTACCGTGAAAGTGTGCCGCTTCATTGATCTGTGGCTTTGAAAAATTCAGAATAAGCGTTTCGGCCTGCCCGAGATCCAGCGCCAGATTCTTTGCCATTGAGGCCGCAAAATCCTTGCAACCGCAGATTTCAAAATAATACATGAATCTTTCGATATAAGGATCAAGCCGGAACTTTAGCGGTTCAATTGAATTGATCCTCTTCAGAGGCTCTGCACTTTCACGAATGCTTTCGATTGTAAAAGGCAGAAGCAATTCGGTTGCAAATTCAACCGGTTTTTCAGCCGTCATCAACTGAATCATCAATTGCAAAGCAACCGGATACCATTTTTCGGTTTCTGACGTCCATTTGACCTGCACTATTTTATTAGCGTCAGAAAGATCCTTGCGGATAAAATGGAATTCTTCAAACGCGATTTGCAGAAGGTCTTCTACAGAAAATCTACTGTGGCGGATTTCATGCCACACTTCCCAGCGCGATCTTTCAGCGGTAGCCAGATCATCCATAACCCGAACCGCAACGCCGTGAACATGCGCCGGAAGTGCTACGCAGCCATTTCCGCAGAGCCAGTCGGTCAGATACTGCAACGACTGAAAAACATTATACCGGATTTCTTCCGGATCGTTATTGGCAATAAAATCCGATGCTTTGATATCGGCAACCAACAGTGATCGTACATACTGAGGATCGCTTTTATCAAGACCGGTGATATCCGCGTTGTTAATAAAGTCGAGCACTTCACTGTGAAATTTTTTTTTGAGCAGAGCTTTAACCAGCTCAGTCAGTTTTTCAGGCTGGCCTTCCGTATGAAACTTCCAGGCTTCTACCAATGCAAGCCCGAGCCTGACAAAGTCTGGATGTGCCACCCAGAAGCCCGTAAGATTTCTTTTCGACTGGGTAATAACATCCTTAATGTATCCTTTGATAGTAACCTGAAATGATTCTGAAAACATGTCTGTGTCGAGCGGCAGAATGCCGTACATTCCGCCCACTTTAATGCCCCCGCGCGAACCCACCACATCGGAAAGCAGATTATGCGACGCTTTGATATATTTAATGACGATGTCAGGATCGGCTTTAACCGGAATCCGGTAATTTCCATCCTCTTTGAAAAGTCGTGCTGTTGAAGCCAGGTAATCGTGCCAGCCTAATGAAGCTCCTACAAAATACGGGCTTAATTCGTCGATGATTTCGTGCGTGCGCAAAATCGCCCGTGGGTTTTCAAGCACGATCATTAAGCGAACACTGCCCAGCTGATAATCATGATGCTGCTGTTTTATTTTAGCTTCAGCCATCGAGATCATTTTGTGAATGTAGCGGGCTTCTTCTTCGTTTTCGAGTTTCGGTACGTAAAATACCAAGGCCTTTGGATTTTGCCAATTCCGGAAAAGATGCAGGCCAAAATCATAAAGATGCAATGGCACCGGATTATTTTTGTAAAACAGAAATGTGCACGGCAGCGCAAGCCCCGGAAATCTTTTTATCGGAATAGACAAATGGTCTGCCGCAAGCCGATAGTTTTTGTCGCCTTCCGAAAATGAAAGTTCACCATCGAAACAAGCCGACAAATTCACAGCCGAACTGACCAGATCCGAACGCAGCGGGGTTTTTGAATCCTCGTCGTCAGCTCCCCATTTTGGCACGCTGCTAGAGGTCTTAAGTAATTCGCCAACGATTGGAGGTTCGTCTTTCAATTTCCGGTGATAGGTATTCATGGCGTTAATTGCCATCTTTGCTGTCCCTGGTGGCCCGAACAATGTGACGTGCGGTCCTTTTAAAAATTCGGGAATTGCGGCTATCGGTTTATCGGCGCGCGGTTCGCAATATTCAGCGGAATGGGGCCCGATAACAATCCGGCCGGTATTATCCTGCAGCCCGATAATTGTTTTGTATTCAGGATCAAGAAAATCCCGCTTAAAGTTTGTGTTAAACTCGAAACAGGCTTTAACTCTTTCATCTATAAATTTTCGGTCAACTGTGCGTTGCTTTAATACTTTTTTCAGGTCCGCTTCGAGATCGGCGTAAAGCTCGGCCAAAAAGTGCATAGCCGCCTGACTTTCGAGGCCCCCACCGACGCCCACTTCAAGTAGATGCGGCACGCCTGCAACCGGCCTAGCCTCATTCAATAGAAATTCCGCCAGCTGCTCAGAGATGTAATCCTGATAGTACGGAATTTCAAATTTCATTAACTGCCTCGGTAGGTGCTATAGCCGAACGGGTTCAGCAGAAGTGGTATGTGATATTTCCGGTCGAGATCTTCAATTTTAAAAACCACCGGCGCTACAATAAAAAACGGTGTAATTTTATTTCTGAGAAAATAGTCTTCAAGTGCGAATTTCAAGCGGTAAACACCGCGCGCGGGTTCGCATTTAAAAACTATGCGCCCGTCTGAGTCGGTTTTATCAGCGCCCAGGATTTGCCACTTATTATTTTCATATTTCGCAAGTTCAACAGCAACATCTTTCGCGGTAACGCCAAGACTCGTGTCGAGAATATGAGTACTGATCATTTTGCTGGTCATTTTAATATGCCAAGCCCAACTGAATGGCCAGCGAAGCACGAGAGCCCGCAAGATTAGGAGATTCGATTGTAAGATAGAGGCTATCAATTCGGAGCGAATTACGATAATCGAGTCGAATCTGATACTGACGGCCTTTTTCAATTGTGCCCACAAGGTAATTCAGGTCAATCATCTGACCATTTGCAAGTCTTGCAGAAGCCGCCTTGATTCTGATGTGATTGCCGACGGCTGCTAAATAGACTTCATTAACGAATTCGCCGCGCACGTCCATGCGTACATCAACGGCAACAAATTTCTGGGCCTGTACCGTGCCCATGTCCCACCAGCGAACGGTTCGGCCCGGGCCGTAAATATCATTATAGCCGGGAGGTTGAGGATTTCCCGGTTGATTGGGTTGATCTGGCCAAGGGAAATTTCCTGCAAAAGCCGATGTGGTAAAGCTTGCAACTAATAAAAGTAACAGGAATCCGATATTTTTTTTCATTTTGTCTCCTCAATGAAACAAGGTTGGTTTTAATTTTCTGTGTCAAAGGCGTTACAGAGCAATCAGGGTGCCATAGGTCATCGGGCAAATTGTCACTGCCTAATAGTCGGTGAAGCCTTAAGTCTGGTTATAGCACAGTCCTCTTTAAACTAACAAGTTAAGACGCTAAAATAAATGTTGCGGAGGATATTGCTGTGAATTATTGGTTACTTTCATTAAGTCTTCTTAACGTGTTGTTGCTCGCCTATATCGGATTCAGTGAACTGACTAAAAACAAATCGAAAGCGGAAGACAATCGCCTGACAAAGGGTCTTCAATTGCTGCAGAATAAAATCTCAATTTTACAGGACCTTTCCGACAAAACTGACGAGCAAGTCAGAAAATGGGTCCATGTGATCGATCAGAAAGCCTCAGAAGTACAGGGGCAACTGTTGCAATCGGATGATAAAATCCTGCAAATCGAAAACGCCCTGAATAAAGCGCTCGATGTCTCGAAAATCTTCTATGAACAGGTACCTCATGCCGAAATGACCGAGCGCCAGAAAACCAGTAAATATGTTCAGGCCGCAAAACTGGCCAATCAGGGCTTCACTGTAGATCAAATCTGTCAGAAAATAGATTTGTCATCGGCTGAAATCGAAATGATTACAAAAATGAACCGCGAAGAACTGCAATTTGCCGAAGAGCGTTTGCCGGCCTGGGTTGATGCCGCAAGTAACGACGCCGGCGCCACTGCCAATATGAACATCGGCACTTATCGCGCTCAGGAACTTACCGATTTTACCGCGCAGATGAATCAACTTAAAAAAATGAGCACCATGGTTTCTGAAACCGCTTTCGATATGAACAAGCCCGACATGACGTCCATGAATCAGATCAAGCAGGAGTTCACTTCAGCGGTTACCGACACTTTAACTCATAGTCTTGCGCAGAATTCTACACAGATTCCGCAGACGTTTCTGGAAGACATCAAAGACAAGGCCATTACCAAAACCGAAACGGGTAAAATCGTTAAGCCTTTTGAATTCAGAAAAATTGTGAAATAGTCAGGGGCAAATACCGAGTTGTGGCAGTTGCAGAGCGGCAGTCAGATGCTTCGACAAATCAAGTTAAGGCGCGCGAAACCTGCAATTGCGGCAACAGCAACCTTAGGTGCCTTCACTCAGTAATTTTCTGATTCGCTGGATGGCCTCATTCATTCGTTCAGTGCCTATTGCAAAACTCAGCCGCATAAAACCCGGATTACCGAACTCTTCGCCCGGTACAGTCGCAACAAATATTTTTTCGAGCAACACCTGGCAGAATTCCTTTGAAGTCGTAACTTTTACACCCGCGTAAGATTTGCCCAGTACTTTTCGAACGTCGATCCAAAGGTAAAAAGCGCCATCCGGCTCGTAAACTTTAAACTGGGGAATCGTTTTGAATTCATTCAGCGCCGACTTTAATCGCTGTTTCAGCGTAACATTGGTTTCTTTAATATTGGCTTCACAATTTGTCAGTGCCTGAACTGCTGCATGCTGCGATATACTTGAAGGTGCTCCGGTTGATTGCGAAGCATAGTCGCCGATGGCTTGAATTACCCGCTGTGGCCCCATCGCCCAGCCGATTCTCCAACCGGTCATTGAATATGCCTTCGAGCCCCCGTTGATGACAATGGTGCGGTCTTTCAGGTCGGGCGCCACTTCTAGAATATGCGGCGCACAGTTCGAACCATCGAACATCAGTCGGTTGTACATGTCGTCGCTGATGACGACTATCCGCGGATGTTGCCGGATAACATCTGCAATTTCTTTTAATTCCTGTTTTGAATAAATAAAACCTGTCGGATTCGACGGCGAGCAGAACAAAAAAGCTTTTGTTTTCGGTGTAATGTATTTTTTAAGTAACTCGGCCGTAATTTTAAAATTCGTTTCTTCAGTGCAGGTTACCAACACGGGCCGGCCGTCAGCCAGTTCAACCATTGTCGGATAACTGACCCAGTACGGAGAGTGAATGATAACTTCGTCCTGCGGATCACACAGCATCTGCAATGCCGCAAAAATTGAAAACTTAGCGCCGCTGGTAACCGCAATTTCATTTACCGCGTAAGTCAGGCCAAGATCGGTTTGAATTCGCGCAGCAATGGCTTTACGAAGTTCAATCGTGCCATTTGCTGCCGTATATTTTGTAATGCCTTTGCGAATGGCTTCAATACCCGCTTCGCTTGCGGCCGGATAAGTGGGCCAGTCGGGCTCGCCGACCGTTAGTGAAATAACATCGTGGCCTTGGGCCTGCAGCTCTTTGGCTTTTGCCACCAGAAATAATGTGGGTGAAGTTTTGAGATTTTTTGCACGTTCAGATAACATAATTAACCTCGTAATTTTTTTTGTAGATCTTTCTCAACAAAACCGGGCACCAGGCCTTTGAGCTTACCGCCGTTCCGTGCAACCTCTTTAACTCCACGAGAGGAAATAAAATAATATTCCGGACGGGAAAAAACCATAAAAGTTTCGATGTCGGGTGCCAGTCTGCGGTTCATGCTGGCCAGCGTGCCTTCATATTCGAAATCCGCGACGGCTCTGAGACCACGCACAATAACATGTGCTTTTTTCTTTTTCATGTATTCGACAGTTAGCCCCTGAAAGGTATCGACTTCGATTTTTTTATTGGCTTTGGTGGCCTTCTTCAGAAAATTCATTCGTTCTTCGGCATCAAAAAGATATTTCTTCTCGTTTGATTCCGTCACCAGAATAATAACGTGGTCGAAAATATGCGAAATACGTTCGATGATATCAAGATGGCCGGTCGTAATGGGATCAAAACTTCCGGGGTAAACTGCGATTTTTGGCATGAGCTAATCCTGCGCTTTTTTGGCAAAAAAAGAAAGTACTTTATCGCCGTAATCTTTGAAGTCATAACGATAGAGATTCGTATACGCCTCATCCATGCGCTCTTTTTTATGCGACTCAATCGCAATCAGTGTTCCGTCCGTAAAACAGCTACTGGCATCAATGGCCTGCATCACGTTATGAGCCATCTTCTCGGTAAAAGGCGGGTCGGCCAATATCAGATTATAGGGTGCAGCTTTATACTTGGCGAGATACTGCAGTACATCCTGCTTATGTATGTTGAATTCAGCAGGCTGCAGTTTCAAAAGTTCGATGTTTTTTTTCAGAATCTGGATGGATTTCAAGTTCACTTCCACGAAATCCACGTGTTCGCAGCCCCGAGAAAGGGATTCAAGCCCCAGATTCCCGGTGCCCGCAAATAAATCCAGCACCCGGGCCCCGTCTACATCGGTCATCCATTTATTAAATAGTGTTTCTTTAACCCGATCGGTAGTGGGCCGGATATGGTCGGCCTGAAATGAACTGAGCACTCGCCCTTTAAAACGTCCCGAAATTATTCTCATGTTTTACCCACAACCAGTTTTACGATTGAGAATATGTCTTCAAAAGGTTTCGAAATGTACTCGACGACGCGCAGATCGGCCTGAATATAACCGATATTGGTGTCGTCGCCGGTAAAGGCCGATATAACAAAAACCGGTGTTTGCTTTTTCATTTCTAGCAGCACCTCATAGCCATTTTTATCCGGCATGATGACATCCAGCAAAATGGCACGATAGTTATAGCGGTTTATTTTTTCGAGGGCCTGCTGTCCGTTTTCAGCCTCGTCACATTCAAACCCGGCCATCGCGAATGCCCGGATTAAAGACTTACGGATCAGGACTTCGTCATCAACCACAAGAAATTTCACTGCTTGTCGAAAATCAGGGAAATTTTCGCTCCTTTGTCGCTCGAGCCGGTAATCTGCAGATCGGCATTCATATTATTCATCAGCTTTTTAGAAAGATAAAGGCCCAAGCCCGTGCCCTCGCCCTGCTCTTTGGTTGTCATGAACGGCTGAAATGCATTTTTCAGCATTTCTTTTGTAAATCCTTTGCCGGTGTCTTCGATGTGAAACAAAATCTGCGGCCCCATCTTGCCTACCGACTTTCCATCGGAAAATTCGCAATAAATTTTAATCGAGCCGGCGGCCTGCATGGCCTGACACGAATTTTTAATTAAATTGAAAAGTACCTGTTGAAGGTCATGCGAATTGGCCAGTACTTCTTCATTTTTCAGATTCACAAAAAGCCGGTGCGACCGAAGTGCCGTTTTTAAAAGTACAAGTGTATTCTGCAACACTTCTGCAAACTGAATCTTTTCGAGCGAGGGTTCTTTTTTCTGACTGAAATCAATAAAGTTTTTAATGATCTTCTGACAGCGAACTGTTGCCTTTAATATTTCGGTTAAATCAGACTTGGCAGTTGTCGGCAAGTTTGAACTTGGCTGCCGCTCATCCAGCAGCGTCTGCACGTAGGATTTTATGCCGGCTAACGGATTATTCAGCTCATGCGCCAGATGATTTCCAAGCCTCCCCAGAGTCGACATTTTTTCAGTCTGGATAATATGCGAATGCAGCAGGTTCAGCTTGGTTACGTCTTCATAAATTACAAAATAATATTTCTTTGATTGAAATTTAAACTGGGAGTAATACGTTTTTACACTCATTTCGTCTTTGAGCAGAAAATTTGTATTGCGATTTTTGATAACTGGGCACATTTCGCACGGCGTACTGCGTTTAGCCAGCACTTTATAGCAATAGTCACCCGTGGTATGCGGATAATTCGATTGATATATCCTGAAGTTTTCATCGATAACGTGCGTCGAGCCAGAAAAAGACTTAAAAGTATTTTTCCAGCGGTCAACCACCACTTCGATTTCTTTTTCAATCATCCAACGATCAAGATACATACTCAATACGGCAATCCGCTCATTAAAATAGGAATTAATCTTGTGGGATTCAGTTTGTGGGTTCACAATTTCAAGAAACAAATAAGCCTCGCGCGAACTCTCGGGCAATTGCCAGAACATAATTTTACCGACCGGGCGCCCCCAGACCGAAGCCAGTTGGCCCGAAATTTTACCCGCCGAAAAGTCCACGCCGGCAATACTGGTAGACTCGGCCGTGCCATCGTAAAAAAGAATTTTTGATTTTCCGGAATGTGTGGTCATACTCAACCCGATCAAATGTAACCGGCTGAATTTTTTCAGATCTTTCCAGATGAAACGGAACATCTTTGCAATAAAATCGTCGCCGATGGATTCCGATTGAATGAAATCAAGAAAGTGCAGAAGGCTCTTTTCGTTCTGATTTTTCTCGGTCTCTTCAATATGAGACTTTTCAAGACTTTCAATTTTTCTTTCGGATTCGCTAGAAAGCTGATTATTCAGGAATTCAAGATTTTTCCGTTTCTTCTGAATTTCGGCTTTGATGAACTGAACCTGCTGCTTCTTTTCGGAATCATTTTTAATCGAATTCAGTACCGGCACTAATTGCTGCCCAATGGTATTTTCAACAATAAAAAGATTACCCTGACGTGAAATCCTGTGCAGGTCGTTATCGGAAATTGCATCACGGCCCGCGACCAGAATCTTATGAACCGGTTTTTCAACAAAGTTTTCAAGATAATTGAGATCGCCGATAATCAAATCGGGCTGTGTTTGGTTGTTTTCCCCGGATTCGAGGACGCTGAAAAAACGGCTTGCCTGGTCGAATTGATCAAGCGAAGCAAGACATTCAGCTTTATATCGGTTTTGAACTTCAACAAACACCCGCAAAGAATATCACATTATATCTGCGTTTTCATACCATCTTCTGACATTTTTTTCATATCGGATTTCATCGACGCATATTTTGAATTTGCCGGGTAGTTCAGAAACAGCTTTTCCACTTCAAATCTTGCGGAACTGAGGTCATTGGCTTCATTCAGCATCTGAAGATGGCAAAGACTGATTTCTTCGTCGAATTCATATTGCGCCAGGTAGTGTCGCACTTTATTCATCATGTTGGCTGTCTGTTCGCCATCGCGGCGGTACCACTTGGTCATCAGTTTAAGTCCGATCGAATTATTCGGATTGGCATCAAGTGCCCGCTCAAGATTTGCCATCGCTAACTCGCGATCGCCCATTTCCTCGTGCAGGATCGAAAGACTTACCCAAGCCTGATCATTCAGATTGTTAACAAGAACAGCTTTTCTGAAACAATCGAGCGCATCGTTTTTTTCGCCATTTGAAAGATGCACAAGTCCGTTGGCCCACAACAGCACATCGTCATTTAAGGCGTTTTCGCTGAGTGATATAACTTCCTGCAGGCCTTCGTAATCGCTGAATTCAACATATATTTTCACCAGACTGTGCGAAAGCATTTTGCTTTCAGCAGGTGTCAGGGTTATCTCCTGAAGCAAAAGACCTACATCAAGGGCTTCGTTCAACCGGCCCTGCGAATAGAGAAGGGTCATCAATTGAATTCGATCCGTTGTAGACTTGGTAATTTCGGCCGCAACCTGCAGCGTCTTGATCAGACCGGTGAAGTCGGCCAGCGCTTTTTGAGCCCGCGCCAGCAGCGCCAGAAATTCAAGGTCTTTACTGTGGGTATTTGATAAACTGACCAGCTTCATCATTGCTGAAGTGTATCGGTGCTGTTGAAAATCTTTTTCGACAAGACCAAAGACTAAATTCGATTGCGGCATCATGCCCTCCAAATAAAAAAACGACTCATCATAAGTCGCATTTAGTTATCTTTATTTCAAGAGCAATCATAGTGCCAAGTAGCTATCTCTAAATTATTGAATCTGATATTTATAATTATTAAGCAAGTCTGCTTAACTCTGACAGCCAGTCAAAATTCTGACTGGCTGATGATCCAATTTTCAGCTAAAAAAATTTACGCTGCGCCGGTTTTATAACCGGTCATGGCTCTTCGTGTTTTCTGCATACCCTTAAGTTCCTTAATGATCATTGATTTTGCATCATCAATCATTCCGAGAACCTGAAGATCCTGCTCGAGAATCCGCCTTACATACGCTTCTTTAGTACGCATTGATTCCCGGATTTCAGTTTTTTGTTCTTCTGAAAACTGGCCGACGATATCTTTGTGTAACATGTGGGCTTTGTGTATTTCTGCATCAATATATTTTATAATTTTAAGCAGATCCTCACGCTGATTGTAGAACAGTTCTAGATCATCGAATTTTCCCGCTTCGAGCCGGGTAATCTGCGATTCATTCAGCGTATAAAACTTCTCGAGAAAATGGTTCTTTTCATTTAAGAACTGTATTAATCGAATCATGCGGCTCCCCCTTTTTGTTCGTTTTCTTTTTTAAGCTTATCTATCGCTTGCTTCCACCCGTCATACAGGTTTTCAAGCACTTTCAAATTGGCCGTCAGAGCATCAATGTCACCCTTGATATTTGCCTGCGTGTATTTGTCCATCATAAAAACGTACAGCTGCTCGAGCTGCGCAGCTAATTCGCCCCCAACTTTGTGGTCCAGCGTTGCGTGCAGTTCAAGAATGATATCGAACGCCCTGATGATATTGTGCCCGCGGTCGGCAATCTTATTTTGCTCGGTTGCCTGAATGGCCAACTTTGTGAATCTTATTGCGCCCTCATAAAGCATCAATAAGATCTGTTCGCGACTCGCGCTGAGCACAGATGTTTTCTTGTACTTACTGTACTGACTCGACATTATTTACCCCCTGTTCCGCTTAGTGATGCCTGTGCAGCAGCACCTTGTGTTTGAATTTTCGACATTGCCTCTTCCATTTTTGCAAACTGATTTCTCAACTGAACTTCCCTTTTCTCTAAAGACTTTTCTTTCGACTCGATTCGCTTGTCTATCTGTCGGGTTCTATCCTGCATGTTTTTCTTCCGGCTCGAGACGGGCCCATTCTGCGGATCAACCAAAATATTCAGTCGGTTTTTCATATTCGTGATAAATCCGGTCTTGACCAGGTCACCCTTCAGGAACTCAACAACCTCGAGCGGCTCGGAATTTACAATTTTCGCGAATTTTTCCTGATTGAAATTGAGCGTTCCGTTCCGGTTGAACTCAACCCCTAACTCGATTATCCGGCTGAATTTACTGTTCGTTTGCTGCACACCCTGAATAATTTCGCGCATCCGGCTTTCAGTCATTCGCAGCATGCTGTCGCCGCCGAGCGGCCCTAACCGCGGGTTGCCGTTTTTGTCTTGAGCCAGCTTGTTCTGATTCTGAATAAAACCAAGCGCCGCATTGTAGGCATCGACGAATGACTTTATTTTTCCGGAGATAATTTCATAATTTTCAGTGATGTTGATTCTGATCGGCTGGTTCGGCTGGGCCTTTTTTAAATCGAGAGTCACACCGGGAATCAGATCTGTAATCATGTTCTCGGTCGATTCAAATTCATGCCCGTCGAGTCTGTACTTTGCATTTCGGGCAACATCCGAACCGGTAAACTGGAAGTCGCGCTCGCCGTCGAGAAAGTACACAGTCGGAAATTTCACCTGATTGTCATCGCCGGTTTTTAAACCTGCGATTTCCAGACGATAGCTGTCTTCTTTATCGCTGCGGTCGTTCACCACAACAGCCCTGATGCCGATTCCGGAATTGTTGATCTGCATCGCTATTTTATCCAGCGTCGAATTATCTTCATTGATGTAAACTTCTTTTTCGCCGTCGACCGTATCGAATTTAATATAACCGACGCCCATGGTGGTTTTGTCTTTATCTGGAAACCCGCCCGTAACTACACTCGGTTTATTCGCTAACTGCAGAACTTCAAGCACCCATTCACCCGAATCAGCACGCTCGGGATCGAGAGTACCGTTTACAATTTCCGGAAAACTGGAGTTAAGTTTTTTATCGACGAAACCTTTTGCGCCGATAACACTGCCGAGAGCCTTACCGATATCGGTAATTTTGGTTTCAAGATCCGTAACTAATTTTACTTTGTCTTCAATTTTAATTTTTTGATCCTGCATTATCTTAACGGGCACGCGTTCGGCTTCGATCACTTGATCGACTAAATTTGCCGGCATTCCACTTGCTAATCCGTTAAGACGTATGGGCACTTCATTTCCTCCATGAAATTGAAGACACTTGTATCTCTTTTATTATTTCAGATAATTAGCCATATACGTGAGTCAATTGATTGGCTTAGACGAAGTGCGGGTAGGCAAAAATAGCCTTTTTAGGCGGTTTTTTTAAGGAGTTGGCCTTTAGTCTCCTCAACGCTTGAATCGCTGAAGATTTCCCAGAGGTCATATTCGATAATTTTGCGGATTGTATCGCCGTGCGAGTCCGTGACCCAGGCGTATTTGACATCGTTCTCGGTAAAGCCTGAAACCAGCCAGTTCATATCTTTGATAAAGTCTTTTTTACGCAGAATAGCGATGGCTTTTTCAAACTGTTCGGCTGTCATTTTTTCTTTTTGTT
>JANOJH010000548.1:0-3312 GCA_031408135.1 Bdellovibrio sp.
GAAAAATCTGTTTCACGCAGACGATGATCAATGTGGGAAGAACCCAGCTGACGCATCCACTTTTGTAATAAATAAAATTCTTCTGTTTACTGAACGCGGGCATCAGCCGATCACTCAGATAATAAGAAAAACAGCCGACAATGATTACCGAAATGAAAATGACCCGTGAAATTCTGAATAGACTGAGGCCTGAAGCAAACAATGCGACCAACTCACTTCCCTTGTTCAGAGACGAAAGAGTCATGACTGTGCCTACCACGCAAGCAATCGGCAACATTTTGTAGATCACGTCCGGAGCATAAAATGCATAGTATTTCAGAATCACCAGGCCTGCGACATCCTTGTATTTCACTAAAGACGACATCGCATCGGTGGCAATAAACAGGGTTAGAAAAACTAATAAACCGGCAGCAAAAGCCGTCCAAAACAAGCCAAGAAGGTATCGATCAATTCGGGCAAACATCAAATTATCATGCCTCGAACTTGACTCATTTGCTATCGTGTTATCTACTTAAGTATGGCTTTGCGTGTCTTACTTGCAGATGAAAGCTCGACCATTAAAAAAGCAATACAATTGGTGTTGTCAGAATACGGGGTCGAGGTAAAAACGGTTCCCACCGGAATAGATGTTCTATCTGTAGCCCAGAGCTTTTTGCCCGACATCGTCGTTGCCGACATCCTACTTAATAAAAAAAATGGTTACGAAGTCTGCCTTGAGCTCAAAAATAATGCGGGTACCAGCAAAATCCCGGTGGTTCTCATGTGGAGCAGTTTCATGCAGCTCGACGAGCAGCTCTACCGAAGTTCTCGCGCCGATGCTTCACTTGAAAAACCCTTCGAAGCCGAAACCATAAAAGCACTTTTTGAAAGATTAGTACCCAAGCTGCAGACTTTTCCACTTAAAGGCTTTCTTCGCCACGCTCCGCTCCCCGATTTTGAAGAATCCGACACCTTTATCAGACAAAAAAATACTTTTAACACCCTGGTTCCGCCCGAAGTGAAAAACGGCGAAGTCAGTGCGAACGAAGCCGGAACGATGATTATCGATGAACCTCTCAATTTCAATATCCCGTCACTGAATGATGAGAAGAGCACTAAACTCAGCTTCAAACAGAAACTGGCTCAGAAGCAGCAACAACTCGCTGCTGTCGAAGTCAAACCCGAACCGCCGGTTCAAAAAAAGCCAGAGCCGCAACAGCCGCCCCAGTATACAATGACTCCCGCAACACCCGAACGTGATGAGTGGTCTCCTTCCAAAACAAATCAGTTTGTAATCGAAACGGAAAATTACGGCGACTTCGAGGAAGTTAAAGTTGTCAGTGCGCACGGAAGTGACGCGGCTAATTTGCAGGACCTGAACGAACAAATTCGCTCGTATGTCAAAAGCTCACCTTTGGCCAACCAAAAAGCCGAAGAGTCCATGCAAAAAAGTGTAACCTCAAGTTTTGATGAGCAACTTATGCGGGAAGAAATCCGCCAGATAACAGAACGTATCTGCTGGCAGATCATTCCCGAAATTACCGAAAAAGTCGTTCGCGAGGAATTGACTAAACTGCTACAGGGAATAGAAAAGAACATATGATGACACTTGATCTGATCAAGGCCGCCCTTAAGGAGGATATGCCCTCCGGTGATGTAACGACTGAATCGCTGGCTATGAAACCCAAGTTCGGCGAAGCGTTACTGAAAGCAAAAGAAGATCTGGTACTTTCGGGCGCCAATGTATTTGAAGAAACCATTTTGTTTTTAGAACCTCAGGTCAAGATTAAATGGTTTTTCAACGAAGGCGATCTGGTCTACAAGGGGCAGAATATCTGTTCCGTCGAAGGCGACCTGCTGCAGATTCTAAAAACCGAACGAGTGGCATTGAACTTTCTCGGCCGCCTTTCCGGAATTGCTACGCTAACACGAAAATTCGTAAAAGAAGTTGAAGGCACGCAAACCCGTATTTTAGATACGCGCAAAACCACTCCGCTGCTGCGCGATCTTGAGAAACGTGCAGTTCAGCACGGCGGTGGCCACAATCACCGTTTTAATCTCTCCGAAGCAGTTTTGATAAAAGATAATCATATTTCACTGATGGGCGGTATCAGTAAAGCGGTGGCCCGTCTCCGCCAGAACTGCACTCTACCGATCGAAGTTGAAGCCAGTAATCTCGAGCACGTTAAAGAATGTGTTTCGCTGAACATCCAGCGTATCCTGCTTGATAATATGAACAATGAAATGATGGCGCTTGCATTGCAATTGATTCCAAAGGAAATAAAAACCGAAGCCAGCGGAAACATGGTCTTAACCCGCGTCAAATCGGTGGCGCAACTGGGTGTTGATTTTATTTCAGTCGGCGCGCTGACCCACTCTGCGATTTGCTCGGATGTCAGCCTGTTATTTGACTGGGGTGACTGATGAACGAAACCGGCCTTGATACCAATCAAAATATTTTTATCGGTCAGGTGACGCACCACTGGGCCCGAAGTCAGAAAATTCCGTCGCAATATTTTTCGACTGCCGACAGCACAAATGCAAAAGCCAGGGCCGATTCATTTGCTGAAAAAACATTTAACGAAAATCTTATCATGTATCTGACAGACGATCAGACTGCCGGCAAAGGCCGTGGGGAGAACACCTGGGTCAGTGGCGCAAAAGGCTCGCAATTACTTTCAACCTGGTCATTTATGATCGACGCCCCCCCACATCCGACCATCTCACCGATGATCGGCCTGGCGCTTTACCGTGCGGCGGTTTCCACGTGGCCATTTCTCAATTTCAATCTTTAAGCGCCGAATGATCTTTACATCAACAAAAAAAAAGTGGCGGGACTCCTGCTTGAAACCGTTTCACAAGGCAACGACCACCGCCTGCTTCTCGGAATCGGCATCAATGTTCTTGCCGCGCCCGAAAATGTTGAAACCGCCAGCGCCATTTCAAAAGAACTTTCAAAAAACACTCCGCTGCTTGCACAAGACTGGATTTCTTTTTTGGAAAGATTGGTTTTTGAAATTTCATTCTCGCTGCAATTATCGTTTGAACCGATGAACTCAACTAGCACAAATGCGCTGCTGTTGGCACTTAATAAACATCCGCTCCTCAGTGAAAAATATCTTTCACTGGACGAAGCTGGCAATCTCGAAACAACGTCTAGAAAAATATTGTGGCAGGATCTCTGATGGCATTGATACACACTCCTGAAAAAATTGAATTCGGCGTAAGCATTCCGGCCTTCAACCTAAAAGGTATCGATGGAAAAATTTACCGGCAAACCGATTTTCTGAATTCTAAGCCCCTTGTCTTTATGTTCATCTGCAATCATTGCCC
>JANOJH010000574.1:0-3681 GCA_031408135.1 Bdellovibrio sp.
TCCTATTTTGATATCCAAGCCTCCGCAATTCTGTTCCCTGAAACCACCGCAAATGTCGTACAGATTGTGAATTGGGCACGAACAAATAAAGTTGGCCTAGTTCCTTCCGGTGGACGCACTGGTCTCAGCGGCGCAGCGTGCGCGCTCAATGGCGAAGTCATTGTCTCTTTCGAAAAAATGAACCGCATTCTCAGCTTTAATGAAACAGAATCCTCCGTCGATATCGAGCCCGGTGTCATAACTGAAAAATTGCAGCAATTCGCAAAATCCAAAAATCTTTTTTACCCCGTAGATTTTGCTTCACGCGGTTCTTCCCAACTCGGTGGAAATATCGCCACTAACGCGGGCGGAATAAAAGTCCTGCGATACGGTCTCACCCGCGACTGGGTTATTGGCCTTGAGGTTGTAACCGGTGCCGGCGAGGTTTTGCAGCTGAATAACGGGCTCGTTAAAAATGCAACGGGGCTCGATCTTCGCCATCTTTTTATCGGCAGTGAAGGCATCCTCGGCTTTATTACAAAAGCCACCATCAAACTTGCGCCGCCGCCCCCGGAAGTTAAGGTTATGGTTTTTGCCGTTGCCAAACTTGCGGATGTTATGAAAATTTTCGCCGAATTTAAAAATAAGTGTCAGTTGCAGGCTTATGAAATGTTTTCCGAAAAGGCGCTGCAACACGTTCTGAAGTCTACAGGATTAGCGCGCCCGCTGGCTGCGGTGTCGGAATTCTATGTTGTGTGCGAACTCGAATGTCCCGACAGCGGCTCCGAGGAAAAAATCATCAGCGTATTCGAGCAATGTTTAGAAAAAGGTTATATTCAAGACGGCGTTGTTGCTCAATCCGAACTGCAGGCCCGCACCTTCTGGCGCTATCGTGAAGACATCAGCGAAGCCCTAAGCACGCATTCTCCTTATAAAAATGATGTTGCCGTTTCAATTTCAAAAGTACCCGACTTCATAAATGATCTGGATGCCGTTCTTAAAACGGCCTATCCCAACTGGGAAGTAGTCTGGTTCGGACACATCGGCGATGGCAATCTGCATATCAACATTCTTAAACCTTCCGAACTGAATAAAGAAGAATTTGTAAAGGAATGCCGAAAAGTTGACGAACTCGTATTTAAATCGGTTCAGAAACAACACGGCAGCATTTCGGCCGAACACGGCGTAGGGCTGACGAAAAAATCCTTCTTAACTTTTAGTCGCTCACAAGCTGAAATTGAAATTATGAAGGGTATAAAAAAAGTGCTCGACCCGGATCTGATCATGAACCCGGGAAAAGTCGTCTAAAAAACTATCCGGGTTTTAATATTTCGTTTAGAACTTTCAAATCTGTGAGCCAGATCTTTTACCGACATCTCAGCCTGATCCAGTTCCAGGTCCGTAACAAGGTAGCCGATCTTCTGGTCGGTTGATAAATACTGGCCCTGAATATTGGCTTTGGCCTCCGAAATATAACCATTGAGTTCGCCCAGTACTCCGGGCTCATTGCGGTGAACATTGATAATACGAGTTACATTTTCTTTAGCATGCAGCTCAACATTCGGAAAATTTACCGCGCCGGCGGTGGTCCCGTACTGAAGGAATTTCCGGAAACTCTCGGCAACTTCAAGACCGATCGCATACTGGGCTTCTTCGGTACTGCCGCCGATATGCGGCGTTAGGATCACATTTTTCAGCCCTTGCAGCGGCGATTTAAATTTCTCTTTGTTCGAAGACGGTTCTTCCGGAAAAACATCCAATGCACAACCTGCTAGGTGATTGGATTTCAAAGCAACAACTAAATGTTCGATATCAATGACACTGCCGCGCGAAGCGTTTATCAAAAAGCTGCCTTTTTTCATTTTTGAGAGCTGTTTTTCACTAATCATATTTGTTGTACCGGGCGTTTCCGGCACATGCAGGCTTACAAAATCTGATTTTTTCAGAAGCTCGTCCAGATTCGTAAACGCCTGGGCATTTCCCAACGGCAGTTTTTTAATCACATCATAAAAAATAACTTTAAGACCGAATGCTTCAGCCAGAATACTGACCTGACTGCCAATGTGGCCGTAACCGACGATACCTAGTGTTTTTCCACGGACTTCTTTCGAGCCCTCGGCCGATTTCATCCATTCACCCTGATGGGCCAAAGTATTGCGGTCGCCAAGCTGGCGCGACAAAGCTATCATTTCTGCAAGCACAAGCTCTGCAACCGAACGGGTATTACTATGAGGCGCATTAAAAACCGGAATTCCAAAGCTATTAGCCTTCTTCAGATTAACCTGATTTGTACCGATACAGAAGGCACCCACAGCAACGAGATGCGAATTATTTTTAAAAATTTCTTCCGTCAATTCCGACTTTGACCGAATTCCAAGAACATCATAATTCTTCAGAATTTTCAGATACTCAACTTCCGAAGGAGCATGTGTAAGAAGGTCAACTTTAAAACCTTCTTCGATTAAGGTTTTTTTTGCAATTTCGTGAATATTTTCCGTCAGTAAAATGCGCATTGCACTAATAGTAACAACGGAATTCAGATTACGACAAGATATATGTCATGGCTGGAACTAAAACTTGAATTCAAATACACCCCAACTCAATCTTCTGATTCTCGAGGACGATCCCGGCCTGGCCGGTTCGCTTAAGATTTTGGCTTCTGATTTTTTCAAAGTGTTTGTTGCGCAGAAGGCGAGCCTTGTTCCCGATCATGTTTTTTTTCACGCCGCACTTATTGATCTGCACCTCGAGGTCGCACCCCCTGCAGCGGCAGATGGTTTGTTGGCTATCGTCAAACTGGTCAAAAAAAATCCGCAGTTGGAAGTCGTCGCCATCTCCGGGCAACTCGACCGGCACCTGATGGAAAAATCAATTCACGCAGGAGCGCAGCGATTTCTCGCTAAACCACTGTCGGCGGATGAGGTTACCTCCGTACTCGAAAAAATAAGTGCATACTGGAATCTCCGACTTATCAGTTACCAAAATCACAATCGCGCACCACGCCTACTGGGCACTTCACCTGAAAGTGAAATTTTAAGAAGGAAGATCGCCGAGCTCAAATCTGAAAAGGCCCCGATTCTGATTGAAGGTGAAACCGGTGTCGGCAAAGACGTTGTTTCGCAACTTCTTAATCTTCAGGAAGGCGCCCGACCTTATGTTTCGGTCAATTGTTCGGCCCTTACGGAAAATCTGTTCGAAAGCGAATTCTTCGGTCACCTCAAAGGCTCGTTCACCGGTGCCGATTCTAACAAAATCGGTTTCGCCGAGGCCGCCCACGGGGGCGACCTCTTTCTGGATGAAATCGAAGCTCTGCCTTTAAATCAACAGGCCAAGCTTTTACGGTTCCTTGAATCCGGTGAAATCAGAAAGGTCGGCGCAAAAGACACTCAATTCGTAGACGTCAGAGTTATTGCCGCAAGTAATGTCCCGTTAAAAAAACTGATGACAGAAAAAAATTTCCGCGAAGATCTTTATTTCCGATTAAGCGCTCATCGTATTGAAATTGCGCCTCTACGTGAACGTAAGTCCGACATCGTTACCATTGCCGAAAATTTTCTCGAGCTTGCAAAGCCCAGACGCAATAAAACATTCGAAGATTCCGCACTTAAGGAATTGCACAGCTATAACTGGCCCGGCAACATCCGCGAGCTCAAAAGAGTCTGCGAACAATTGTTACTTACCTCCGCATTGCCGGTTATCCGC
>JANOJH010000615.1:0-2354 GCA_031408135.1 Bdellovibrio sp.
TCATTAATATCTGAAACTCCAAGAATGGTGAACCCAATGGCTTGATATAAAAAGGCTTCTGTTATACCCGATTTATAATGATTGCTGCGTTGGATAAAAACTTTTTCTAAGACAAAGAATGACAAGACACCATAATTAAAAGCTAATGCCATAAGTACATTGCCGCTTGCTACATCACTAATGAATAAGACCAGCAAACCAGTAACCCCAAATAGCGCCAACGCTGTAGCAAGAAATAGAAGTATGCGAATAATAAGATTGGGATGGTAAAAGGAACTGGTGTAGGCCTCATTTATATTTACGAACTGTTCTTTTAAAATTAAATTTTGTTTCAACCATCGCTTGGTCTCTTTGATCACCAAGAGATTATATAACCAGGTTTCGTTATAGGCGCTTTTCATCATTCGCGGGCAAAGAAATTTCTGTACTTAAGAATAAAATAAACAAACCCGCCACAGGAGGCAACCGAATACAAAAACCATAGTTCGATTGCTTCACTTAATATAGTAGTTGCCAGAAGATACGTGGTGCCAATATATGCGGCTATCAGCGCATAGAGCATAAACAAAAAAGACCTCTTTAAACGGGCGACATAAAAAGCAAATGCACATCCCGAATAAATCAACAGCAAATAGATTCCGTACCATTCCGCACTAAATAATCCCACCATTGCTCCCACGAAAAATATCAACACACAGAAATTAAGATATGTGAATGTAAAATGTTTTTTAATCGACTTTCTTTCCAATAGCATGGCAATCGCTCCCAGTGCTGAACTGAAGATGATGGCGGTGATATACAAATGCGATCCGGAAAAGAAATCGCCACTGTACCATTTCTGTGGCGAGATGCTGATACTCCAAAATGAAGCAAGAGCTGTTATCGCCAATGATAAAATACCAGCATTGTCAAAGCGATAGGCGATATAAAAAAAGAAAGACGAAGTGATTAAGGTACTTGCTCCAAGATTTTCATCCAGGGTTCCGAATTGAAATTGCAAATAGCCTTGCACCGAAATGAAAAGAAGACTTCCTAATAACAAAATGTAATCGAAGTAAGGAGTAGGTGCTGTCACCTGTTCATTAGAATAGTCAACCGCATGTTTAAAGACATACCAGAAACATATAATGGTAAGCAAGCACAATGCAAGGATAGCTGCAATGTGGCCGAGCTCTCCAATGTTTTCATAAATAAGAATGCCTATACCAGCCGAAAACAACAACACACCTACGTATAATAACGACCTCAACTCATAAAAAACAGAAACAATCTTTCCGGAAGTGATGAGATCAATCTTGTTGAATTGCTCTTCGATGATGAACCCTTTTTCGAAGAGTTCATTAGGTGTTTGTTGAGTCATGCTACTTAGAACTTTTTTAGTAATACAAGTTTGGTAAGTCTCCTAATTGTAAAGAATAAATACAACCCCAGAAACTACTTCGCCATATACATGTAATCCATCGTCAGGTTCAACATTGCTTTAATCCCTGTAAGAAAGCCGCGCTCATCAAGCATAAAATCGGGTGTGTGGTGCGCAGGCACTTTGTTTGGATCCTGATCCGGTGACATTGCACCTACAAAAAAGAAAAATCCTGGTATCTTTTTCTGATAGAAAGCAAAGTCTTCGGCTCCCGTTATGGCGTTCATAACAAGTGTATTCTCAACTCCTGAGGCTTTTTGTAAACTCAGAAACATTTTCTGTGTAAGTGCAGGATCGTTGAATGTAACAGGCGTTCCTTTTCTTATCGTTACTTCCGCAGTAGCGCCTGCACTTTCAGCAATTTTTGTGGCCGTAAGAATTATTTTTTCATGTATCTTTTTCTGCATCACTGTATCGAGTGTGCGTATTGTGCCTGCCAATACGGCCTCTTCCGGAATTATATTTTCGCGAATCCCAGAGTGAATTTTTCCAACTGTTATAACTGCCGCTTCTTTGGTTAATTCTGTCTGGCGGCTAATTATTGTTTGCAAACCATTAATGATTTGAGCCGAAATAACTATAGGATCAATTCCCATCCAGGGCGAAGATCCATGTGACTGTCTTCCTTTCACAATGATGGAGTAGTTATCTGAGGCAGCAAGTATTCCACCTGGCCGATAAGTCAATTTTCCTAGCGGGGTAATGGAGCTTATGTGCAAGCCAAAGATCACATCTACCTTTGGGTTTTCCAGTACACCTTCTTTCACCATCAGGGCAGCACCACCTTCTTCGCCAACAGGCGCCCCTTCTTCAGCCGGTTGAAAAATAAATTTGATTGTGCCTTTCAAATCACTTTTGTTCTTGGATAAAATCTCTGCTACGCCCATCAAAATTGCAATGTGTGAATCATGTCCACACGCATGCATCACTCCGG
>JANOJH010000626.1:0-3084 GCA_031408135.1 Bdellovibrio sp.
TGATATCTTTTTATTTCGGCAATAATCCAGCCTTTGGTGTCGACGTTTTTTGTGGCGAACACCGGAATCATTACCGTGTTTTTGTTCAGATCTATATTGAGATCCAGGCTCCAGTCGCTTTCCATGTTTGTCGGCACCGAAGAAATTTGCACCTGAACATTGCAGAGCGAACACTGAGAATATATTTTGTTTTTTATTTTACGCTCAACTTCCATCCGCGAGATTGTACCGCGACTACGAAGGATCTTCAGCTCAACCGGCAGTACAAACCGGGCTTTTACCACTCTGAGCATCTTGGCGAGGTCTGCCTTCTGCAGAGTGTCTTCTTTAATGATAATTTGTTTCAGATCCGAAACGATTTCATCGTTTATATTTTTTGCTTCAACGATATCGTACATCGAAATCTCGCTTCGGGGCGAAACCTCAACAGCAGACGGTATAACCAGCTCGACATCACGAGAAGCAAAACACGAAACCGAAAAAAGAAAGCAAACAACAAACTTAATCATTTTACATTTACCGCAGTTTGCATCATTTGATCCGAGGTCTGAATCACTTTTGAGTTTGTTTCATATGCCCGCTGTGCACTGATCATATTGACCATTTCATCCACAATGTTCACATTGCTGGCCTCAAGTTCACCCTGCGACAAAAATCCAAGTCCGGATGTGCCGGGGCGCGCCTGATTCGGTTGACCGCTCGCCGCCGTCGGTGCAAAAAGATTTTTACCGATGCTTTTAAGGCCTGCCGGATTGATGAAATTAGCTATATCGATCTGGCCGAGAATCTGAGGTTCACCGTTCTGGCCCGTAAGTGCGCGAACTTCTCCGGCCGGCGTAATTTCAAGCGCCATCGAGTTTTGGGGAATTACAATTTCAGGCAGTAAAACGTTTCCGCTTTTATCGACTATCCGGCCATTGGCATCTTTTTTAAAAGCACCGTCACGCGTATAGGAAATATCACCGTCAGGACTCCTAACCTGAAAAAATCCCGCGCCCTCGATCTGCATGTCCAGTGGATTTTTAGTAATCACAACACTGCCGGCGCTGAAATCCTTCTGAGTGGCTGCCGTTCTTACTCCAAGACCGGTTTGAACACCTGTTGGTGTAACGGAGTTAAGGCCTGAGGCCTCGCCCGGATCTTTTAAATTATGATAAACAAGATCTTCAAATTCGGCACGGCTCTTTTTAAAACCGTTCGTGCTGACGTTAGCAATGTTATTGGCGATGACATCCATATTATTCTGTTGTGCAGCCATGCCCGTTGCCGCTGTATTCAAACTCTTTATCATCTAATTATCCCTTCGTGTTTCCGACCTGATTAATCAATTTATCTGCCATTGCATCGTAGGCGCTGATCGCTTTTTGCGTTCCTTCAAAAACCCGCTGTGCCATAATCATTTCAGTCATTTCATTTACAATGTTCACATTGCTGGTCTCGACAAATCCCTGCTTAAGATTTGGTACCGCTACCTTTGTGAATTCAGCTTCCATATTGGGTTTTATCGAATAATTGTTACTTCCGACCTTCTGAAGGCTATCCATATTTTTAACCTGCAATAACGAAATCTGACCTAATTTTTTTTCACCTTCGAAAATTTCGCCGCCGTCTGAAATGTAGGCAGGCGCTTGCCCGGTAAATCTAACGCCACGTTGTTCAGGATTATTCATGTCGCCGTTTTCAGTCAATACGGCGTATCCGTCTTTGGTAACCAATTGTCCGTTTCCGTCAATTGTGAAATTTCCGGCGCGAGTCAACTGAACACCGCTCGGAGTTGCCACTTCAAAGAAACCGGCACCATCGATAGCAAGATCCAGTTTACCGCCCGTACTTTTTAGACTGCCTTGTTCAAAATTTGTGTAAGTTCCCGTAGCATTAACAAATCCTTTGTCGCCGCCGTTCATTTCATAAAAGCTTTCAATCGAAGCCGGAATCCGCGGCACCTGAATAACCTGCGGTTCTTTTTCCATAGCTGTCAGGTACTCGCCGAAAGTCTGCTGATCGCGCTTGAACCCCGTCGTATTTACATTTGCAATATTATTTGCAATCGTATCGATTTTCGTCGTTTGAGCTAGTGCACCACTTAATGCCGTGAATATACCTTTTAGGCTCATTGCGCTTTTCTCCTATACGGGTAAATTAGCAACCCAAATGCCACCCCGACCTCGACTGGATGTAAGTTTAAGAAAAGTAATCTAGACTTTATGAATTGCAGCTGACAGCCGACAAGGGCAAAATCGCATCTCGACTTCGGTCTAAGACCTGTCAGTTATTTGTCACAGTTTAGCAACTCGACTGTCAAAATTGTCCTCTCGACCTAGCTCAGGTTTATGTCATACTAAGCAGATCAGTATGAAAGTTTTTTTACTCTTACTTCTTCTTTTTTTGCCGATTTGCCTTCCGCTGAACGGGTTTTCTTCCACTGAAGTTATTCAGTTAAACGACACTTCCAAGTCTGAAAAAAATACTCTGACACTAAAACAAAAACTGAAACTGCTTGAAAAGCGTCAAACAAATCAGACAGATCATTTCATTTTTGATTTGCCTGTCACCTATAATAAAAAAGTAGCGATCTGGATCTCCTTTTTTCAGACCCGGGGTAAAACTTTCTTCCGAAACTGGCTCGAAAAATCCACGAAGTACATGCCCCTGTTGCAGTCTGAGTTGAAAAAAGCCGGCTTACCGACAGATCTGGCTTACATGGTCATGATTGAAAGTGGATTTTCTTCAAGTGCTGTCAGCACGGCAAATGCCGTCGGTCCATGGCAATTTATCGAATCAACCGGTAAAGGTTACGGCCTGAAAAAAAACTGGTGGCTCGATGAACGACGCGATATAAAAAAAAGCACTCAGGCCGCCATTCGATATCTGAAAGATCTTAAGCAGGAGTTCGGTTCTTGGTATCTGGTCGCAGCCAGCTACAATATGGGAGAGAACGGTCTTCGCAGACAAATTAAAAGATTCCATACAAATGATTATTGGGAACTTGTCCGTTACAAGGCTCTGCCGCAGGAAACTCAGGATTACGTGCCGAAGATTCTTGCGGCGCTTATGATTGCAAAAGCCCCGAATCTTTACGGTTTC
>JANOJH010000671.1:0-2336 GCA_031408135.1 Bdellovibrio sp.
CGGTGTTATCTCCTCGTAGCTTCGCAACCCAACCGTGCGCAAACTCGTGAAAACAAAGTGCAAATAGGAATGGAACATAAAACAACGCTAATTTTCCGCCAATCTCGACGATATCCAGTTTACCCATAATCTCCTTTATGAATGTCAGCCTCAGGCTATCGAGACGTCGGACTCATGTCGAGGAAAACTCTTATGTTGCACTCACTTTATTCAGGTAATATAAAGCGTTTATGAGTGAAAATTTTATCAAAATTGATTCACGCAAGGACATTATACAGATTGTTGATTCATTTTACGAAAAAGTAAGAAAAGACGAGCTGATCGGGCCCCTATTTAATGATGTCGCGAAAGTAAATTGGGAAGAACACTTGCCTAAACTCTATAATTTTTGGGAAGACCTTCTTTTGGGAACAGCTAACTACAAAGGGCGCCCGTTTCCTCCGCATACTTTACTTAATTTAAGACCCGAACACTTCGAAAGATGGCTGTATTTGTTCACGACCACCGTTGACGAAAAATTCAGGGGACTCAAGGCCGAGGAAATGAAAACCCGTGCCCACAGAATCGCCTCTAATTTCTCACATAACTTAGGCTTGATTTTAACACCACGTGTTACTTGATCAATTCAGAGTATAAGTCTATTTTGTTTTAAATTATTTATATTTGTTTACGAAGGAGTCCCGAATGTCAGCTGAGTCTAAACGTCCTGCTTTAACAATGTGGTCCGAAGATGAAATTGCTTTCAGAGATGCCGTACGAACCTTTGCAGAGGCTGAAATCAAGCCACATGTTACTCACATGGATGAAAAAGCCGAAATGAAGCCTGAACTGATCACAAAATTATTTGAAATGGGCTTAATGGGAATTGAATCTCCAGAACAGTTCGGCGGATCCGGTTCAAGCTTTACGATGGCCTGTATTGCGATCGAAGAACTCGGCCGTGTAGATGGTTCAGTATCCGTGCTTTGTGATGTTCAGAATACGCTTGTAACCAATGCAATCCTTAAATACGGAAGCCCTGGCCTTAAAGAAAAATACCTGCCGAAGCTGGCTCGCGACTGGGTGGGTGCTTATTGTCTTTCTGAATCGTCTTCGGGTTCGGATGCCTTTGCATTGAAATGCCGGGCTGAAAAGAAAGACGGCAAATGGCTCCTGAACGGAAATAAATTGTGGATCACCAACGGAAAAGAAGCCAGTTTCTTTATTGTTTTTGCAAATATGGATTTAACCAAAGGCTACAAAGGCATTACGGCGTTCATCGTTGAAAAAGGCTTCAAAGGCTTTACGGTCGGCAAAAAGGAAGACAAACTCGGAATCCGTGCCAGTTCTACTTGTGAGCTGATTTTTGAAAACTGCGAAGTACCCGAAGAAAATATTCTCGGCGAAATCGGTAAAGGCTATAAAATTGCAATTGAAACCCTCAATGAGGGCCGGATCGGTATCGGCGCGCAGATGGTTGGAATTACTCAGGGCGCTTACGAAGCGACATTGAACTATGTTAAGTCGCGAGAACAGTTCGGTAAAGCTATCGGTCAGTTTCAGGGCGTGCAGTTTCAACTGGCGCAGATGCGGATCGAACTCGAAGCCGCAAGATTGATGGTTTACAATGCTGCAAGGCTTAAAGATGCCGGAGCGGATTTTATCGAATCGGCAGCCATGGCAAAATATTACTCTTCTAAAGTTGCAGAAAAGGTAACCTCAATGGCCATCGATCTTTTCGGCGGGAACGGATTCACGAAAGAATATCCGGTCGAAAAATTTTGGCGCGATGCTAAAATCGGCCAGATTTATGAAGGCACTTCCAACATGCAACTGCAGACAATTGCAAAAATTGAAATGGATAAAGCGTAAAAAATGCCAAACTCCCAGACAGTTCTAATTACCGGCGCAAGTTCAGGAATTGGTGCCGAAATTGCCAAGCGTTTTGCAAAAGAAGGCTACGATCTTTTGCTCTTTGGCCGTGATGACAAAAGATTGAGCGAGGTCAAAGCCGCCTGTTCAAATAAAAAAAAACAGGTTGTTATTTCAGCTGACCTTGCAAATCCAAAAATTCAGTTTGCAGTAGATGAACTTAAATCATCATTTACAGTAAAGGGAGTGGAAGTTCAATTTGGTGTAAAAACTACCGCCGACATCATTTTTTCAATTCAGCCTGAGAATACAGAATTGAAAAAAGAAGGTTTCAGTATTAAAAATAGCTCAGGAAAAGTTCTCGAATATAAGACACCGGGGGCGTGTGCCTTCGATTTCGAAGCATCAGAAACAGTGGTATTCGCTCCCGGAGAATGGAAGCTGGTCGATACCGGAACGGTCATCGCAACCCCGGAAGGATATCT
>JANOJH010000674.1:0-3128 GCA_031408135.1 Bdellovibrio sp.
TGATATCCTGATGGGGCACCCACACGTGCCATTCCAGTGCATTCAATGCCGACTTCGCTATATCCTGATCGTCGCGCTTAAATGATCCGAAAATTTTAACTTTTATATCATCGACCACGGCTGTAACCCCAGATACCCGGCTTGCGGCTTCCTGTGCAGCAAGCTTTTCAGCATAGTTCGGCACATAGCCGCTGATTGTTACAACATTGTCGAGTATGCTAACCCCGATTTCGGCATCGTCGATACGAGGGTCCCATTTCAACTCCTCGTAAACGTCTTTTTGAATCTGCGAATTCGTTTTCATGATCTCGGCCCCATTTCTCCGGTAGAATTTTATTCTCTGAAAATGCAGCATAACCTGTGCCCGAAACTTCAATGTGGCTTCGGACTCGCCGACCCTGTAATCTGTATTACAGTCAGTTGAGCAGAAAAATCCTGCACGAATTTTTGTACGTCGTCCCAGTTGGTGTATTCAAAGTCGTGGGTCATATCGGTTTCGCCTCCAGCTTTCTTTGAAATCCTGCGCATCACGCGGCGAACCAGCCAATTGTATTTTGTATAAAGTAGTGAGCCGGCAAAAATCGTCCAGAGCTGCGGATACCAGTTCGTGCGAAAAAACAGGTCTTTAACCAGTTTAATTTCTTCCTGTTTTACGGCCTCATCCTGCTGCAGAATTCCAAGGCAGGTCGAAAAAAATGCCGAAGGTTTTTTTGCCAGTTGCACCGAGTTCCTTTTTATCCATTTTGAAAGGGGCCGTTGATAGCCGCCGGAAATCACCGACCCTCCGATAAGGCTTGCATCAAATGTATCTGGGGTTATCCAGGATGGGATTATTTCGCTGTCGTAAACTTCAGTCGTGTGCTTTAGCCTTTTCAGCTCGTTTGAAATAAAATCCGAGATTTTGGCGGTTTGACCGTAAGTTGTTCCGTAGACAATAAGGACTTTTGACATAGCAACCTCGTCCGCATTGAAAACCTGCAAGCTTCTCGCCAAAGCTGCACTCTAGTGCGTGACAAGCATCGGCGTCTTTATTTTCCTCAGGAGATCAGCGGTTTCACTTTTTGAAAATAATTTTTGCGGATTGTGGTGAGTCATTATCAACAAATCAAATTTACCGGTGCGCTTGACGATTTTTTCGGTTACTTCGCCATTGGCAGTAACAAACGGCAAATGCGGATAAGTTTTCAGGATGTTACCAATTTTTTTCTGACTTTCCCTGACAAGCCGTTGATCAAGTTCTAAATAGGTTTTGTAGTCGAGTACCGGAAAAGCTTTTTCTTTCACGAAAAAAACTTCGTAGTTAAGAGGACCGGCCAACTCAAGTTGCTTGACGATATCGATCGAATGATTTGCCTCATCTGAAAGGTCATGTGGAATCAGTATCCGCTTCGGATGCACCACTTTGGTGCCGCGATGAATCCACACCGGAATTCCCGACTTCAGCGCCAGTATCTGTGCCGTGCTGCCAAAGAAAAAATCCGCCATTTTACTCTGGCCTTTGTGCCCTGCCATAATCAAAGGTTTCGGAAATTTTCCGGCGGTTTCAATCAGAAGTGCAGCCGGCGTGCCTCTTCGCGCAAGCACCTTAACCCCTGTTCCCTCTATGCTATAAAGCTTTTTGATTCGCTCCTCATAACTTTTCTCACTGATCAGATTTGGAAACGACATGTACAGAGACGGCGAATACTCAACCGGATCATGAATCGCATGCACGAGTACAAGCCGCGATTTCCACAGTTTACTTAGCAGCTTTGCCTGGTTCACCACTATTTTAGAATAAGACGAAAAATCCACACCTACGATAATTGTCTTAAATGCCTGTTGAAACATAAAATTCTCCCTTTTTTGTAAAATGTAATTCATTTTCGGCTCATTCGAGGATGTACTCCGCTTCTTCTTTTGCAATTTCAACATTCAGCCCGTGATCGACAGTCAAAGCGTAACGCAAAGATTTCAGCTGCGGCGGAGCCTGCCAATTACGCTCACGCAATTCACGTGGACCTTGAAATAATCCGCAATCAAACAAGTATGGTCGCTGATCGTACTCAAACATCATTTTCGAACCCGTTACCGTGTTGGCTGCTCCAAAAAATTTTAACTTCATTTTCTGTGACATCGTCAATAATTCCTTACTTGCGTAATTTTGCCAGCGCCCGCGGAATTCTCTGCAATAAATCCCCGGCCATTAAACTCAGATAGTCGTTTTTTTCTTTTATCCACTCGTCTGCAATGTAACCATGCACAAAGGCCCCAAGACACGCAGCCTGCTCCGGCCCACAGCCCTGCGAAAGCAGCCCTGCAATCACTCCGGTCAGCACATCACCGGTACCCGCTTTTGCAAGTGCTTTGTTGCCCGATTGCACTTCGAAAATCCTCTCTGAAGTTGCAACCAGCGTTTTTGAACCTTTTAAAAGTAGTACGCAGCCCAGCTTTTTCTGCGCTTGCTTTAAAGCTTTCATCCGATCTTTTCTGATTGAGGCGGCTGAAAGTCCGGTTAGTCGTGCAAGCTCACCTTCATGCGGAGTTGCGATCCAATTTGCTGGCAAGGGTACACTAAAGTGCGCCGCAAAAAGATTAAGTGCATCCGCATCTATCACAACACTCACTTTTCTGACTTTCAGCATTTCTTTCAATAATTTCAATGCCAGCGTGGATTTTCCGAGGCCAGGACCAATCGCCGCAGACGAAAATTCTATTTCATTAAATTTTCTAGTACGCGCTTCCGCAATAAGAAAATCAGGACTTTTGCATGAATCAAATTTTTTTGCATCTGTGAGCAGGGTCACAGACCCCGCACCAACCCGAGCCGCCGCAGTTGCGCTCAACACGGCCGCGCCGAACATGCCTTCTGAGCCCGCAACAATCAAACATTTTCCACCCGCGGTTTTATTCGCAGCTTCCTTGCGGATCGGAATGATTTTACGGGCGTCATTACGATTGAATTTATTGAACAATCCAACATTCATAGAGTTCCATTCCTAAGGACAAAATATAACAGGCTCAGGATAGTGCCTACGAGTAAAAATAAATATGATCTTCGTCATAAATACGGGGCAAAATATCACGATCAGAAGCCTGAACTTTCATTATTGACTGAGTTCAGGTTTGGCAGCCGGCTTTTCCGATTC
>JANOJH010000676.1:0-1303 GCA_031408135.1 Bdellovibrio sp.
CATTGTCGCGATGGGCCTGGTCGTCATGCTGATTGTGCTGGCTGTGTTGCTGCCGATCATCCAGCTCAACCAGTTCGTGAAGTAATCCATCTCCGGCGTCTGAGCCACAAAACGACGGACAAAGAAAAACGGATTGCGGCATTTCTGCTGCAACCCGTTCATTTTTTGGCGGAGCGGACGGGACTGATCAAAAACAGCACCCATCAAACAAAAAAGCCAATAAAATCAAAGACTTAGTAGCGGGTTAATGAGAAAATCTGCTACCAAAGTCGATACCAGTGGTAGCAGACTGCATAGTAACGCACAAATTTTCGTTAAAAATCTTTTTGTACTAGGCGTTCAGCTACAGTCTAGTTGGTATTAGGCTATCGATAAATTTGCAACAAGGATAAGAAAATGGCGACTATTGGCGATTGGTTTAATACTGCAACGGACACAATTTATATTGGTGTTCAAGTTATAACTTGGGTGGCGCCTGTACTCGCTGTAATTTTTGCAGTGAAGAAAAAATGGATTGCTTCAGGTATCTTTGCACTTATTTTTTTCGTGGCGCTTGGTTTTCCAACTAATAAACGTGAACAAAACTCAACAGGTAGTTCATCAATAATACCGATATCATCAACGTAATAACAAGCCATTCCCAGCATGAAACCTTCTCTAAATCCTGTTTGGCGTACATAATGAGTTTTTGGATATTCATTTCTTCAGTCCCTTAGTTTTTTGTTCGTACGCACTGTCATTGATAACTAAAGGTTTCAGCTTTTCTATCTTTGACTTCAGATAATTATTCTCTGCCTGTAGCTCTGCAAGCAAATTTGTATCATGTCTCTTTTCATTAATAGCCTCAATATAGAGTACTTTTCTGGCAAGAGTATCTTTTAAAGCCTCATCAAGTTCAGCTTCTCTTTTTGATAAATCCTCAGCCCATTTTTTCACATCAAGAGCAAATTTTTCTTTGAGAACTTTGTTCTGTTTCAAAATTCCATTAATGGTAGGCTTGAATTTTTCCCTTACTTCCTCAATAGAAACTTTGCCCGAAAGCAAACCAGTTTCAAGACTTTGAATTGACTTCTCAATTTGTTTTCCGTAGTCTGCCTTAAGTGCCTTATCTACGATTTTGTAAAACTCTTTTAGTGATGTGTGGTTTCTCATACTTCCTTTGACTCCTCTTTTTAACCCGAACTTTTCATTATGTTTAGCATGTTCGGTGTGTAAGTCAATAAGGAATTGCTTGTTATATCTAAATGCATTGAGTGACCACGATTTTTTGAAGAACTCGCCTTTTTGATTTTTGTATTTTTTG
>JANOJH010000688.1:0-6187 GCA_031408135.1 Bdellovibrio sp.
CACGGCACAGAGACCACTTTCGTTATCAACAACAACTGCGTTTTCGGGTTTGTAAACCGAACCTTCAAGAACCATCGGTATGCGATCTGAGCTCAAAATCGCCAAACGGTCTTTGAATTCCTGTTCGGTATCGGCAACGTCAACCGAAGCCGTTTTACGAATTGAATTAGTGACTGAAACCTGGCCTCCGGTGTTTTTTACACCGAGCACCGGTGCCGGCGACATCTGATAACTTAATGGAGCCGCAACTTTTTTAATCTGGTAACCGATATTGTCGCCAGGAAAATAACCGAAATTCAACATGGCCGAACGTACGCTGGCATTGTAAGTGGCCTCTGGAATTAAAACTGAAGGAGAATAACTTCCCTGCTGAGTACTGATTTTATCGAGCACCGCTTTTTCGGTCGTGAAAGACGGCACAGACTGAGCGGTGTTCAGAAGATACGTTGTTGAATCAAATTTACTGAGCGAAGCCGACGACGAATCGAACATACTGCCGAATGACGCCGAAAGATTCAGTTGATTCTGTTTCATCGTTCCCGAATTATCCACGATGAAGAAAAGTTTCAGATCCGGAACAGGATTAAGTCCGACGGTAACGACTTCCTCGGCAACCCCAAGCGCCAGACGCTCGGCTTCGAACGCTCTTGAAGCCGCTTCCATATCCATAAATTTCATCTGCGAGCAGTTTTGAAATGGAATTGAAATTATGAAGGTAAAAAGTAAGATCAATGAAGCTTTAGAGTGCTTACTTGTATACAACATTACATCCCCCCGGACTAAAAATAGGATAGCATAAGTGCATAAAATTCAAAGTGAATCGGCTGAATGTGTGAAAAATTTGGTCATTAGTGTCGCGAAATAAAACAGTTCGTCGCCAACTGTCTATAACTTCAACGGTTCACAATAAGAAATGAACCTTTCGGTCTCGGCGCCGCGTGAACCTTTGATCACAATGATATCGCCGGCGCCCACCGACAAACCCAGCCTTTTGCCGAGTTCCACCGAAAATTCAGGCTCAATAAAGACCGCATTTTTAAATCCGGACTTTTGCACGCCTGCTCTGAATGCCGCATGATCCTCGCCGATAAAATAAATTTCGGCAAAGCCCGAGCGCCCGGCCAGCTCGCCGATTTCGATATGCGAGGCGCTTGAAAGTTCGCCCAGTTCTTTCATCTGACCAAAGACCCCGATTTTATTCCGCTGGCATTTTAGCAGCGGAATATTTTCAAGCAAGGCCCGCATACTGTCGGGGTTAGCATTATAGCCATCGAACAAAATTTCGGCACCGCTTTTTGTGCCGACGAATTGATTCCGGCCCCACGACGTTTTACATAGCAAGAGTGCCGTCCAGATTTTTTCGGGCGCCATTCCGCAAACGTAGGCGATTGTTGCTGCAGCCATGAGGTTAGTTAGGTTTTGCTTACCGAAAACCGGTACGGTGGCCGTTCCGGGCACCGTTGCAATCAGACCCGATAATTTAATTTCTTTCATTCCGAGTTCTTCGATTCTGAAAAAAACATCGGCTTCGCGGTTTTTTTCAGAAAAAGAAAGCATTCTGGACTCTGGAAATTTTTTAGCAACGGGATACATCATATCAAAAGTCAGCTCTTGATCCTGATTGAAAATTCGGATGGTGTCGGCACGCGACTCAAGGTAAATTTCACTCTTGGCCTTTGCAATATTCGCTGACGTGCCGAAAAAACCGAGATGAGCCGTACCGACCATTGTACAAACCGTAATATCCGGATCGGCGATTTTAACCAGTTCGGTAATTTCACCGGCGTGATTCATTCCCATTTCAACAACCGCGAAAGCGGCATCTTCAGGAATACTCAGAAGCGTCATCGGCACGCCCCAGTGGTTATTAAAACTTCCCTGACTATAATGGGTTTTTTTATACTGACTTAAAATCTGCGCCGTAAATTCTTTGGTTGTGGTTTTGCCGTTAGAGCCTGTAATGCCGATGATTTTTGTTTTCAGTGTCTTGCGATATTCTGCGGCGAAATTCTGCAGGGCTTTCAGGGTATCGGGCACCAGCAGTACTGAAACTTTTTCTTTCAGATATTCAAACTGCGTCGGCAGTTCGTGAACCAAAAGCACGGCAGCACCGCTCTGCACGGCCCTATCCAGAAATTGATGAGCATCGTAGGAGTCGCCCTTGAGCGCAATAAAGAGCTGCCCTGTTAAATCTTTTCGGGTATCCGTGCCGAATCCGGTAAATTCAGTTGCCAGTTCTGCGACGACCCGTCCGCCGGTCCATTTTGCAAGCGTTTGCAGCTGCCACTTCATCATGTCATCCTTAAATGTTTTTTTGCGACCTCTAGGTCGCTGAAATATTTTTGTTCGGTTCCGATAATCTGGTAATCTTCGTGGCCCTTGCCGGCAATCAGTATCACGTCGTCATCTTTTGAAATTTCAATCGCTTTTTTAATTGCGAGTTCGCGGTCGGCTTCAACAAAAGAATGAGCATGGTTACCCGGCAAACCTTTTTTTATATCTTCGATGATCAGCAGCGGCGCCTCGGTACGTGGATTATCGGACGTAATGATTGTGTAATCACTTAGCCGCGCTGAAATTTCGGCCATTAATGGCCGTTTGGTTCTATCGCGGTCGCCACCGCAGCCGAAAACACAGATTATTCTGGAAAGTGAATTAGAATTTTTTCGAATGTTCTGCAACGACTGCAGAACATTTTCAAGCGCATCAGGGGTGTGCGCGTAATCAACAAAAACTGTTTTTTGCGACTGGGAGTCAACTTTTTGCAGCCGGCCTGGCACGCCCTCAAAAGACTTTAGCGCCTGTAAACTCTGTTCGAGACTGATGCCCGCCGAAATGGCCGCCACACAACCCGCAACGATGTTGGAGACCGTATGTTCGCCGCTAATCGGCAAGCAGGTTTTGTGAGTCGCAAGTGCCGTTTTAATTTCAAACTCAGTTTCATTAAAATTCATTTTCAGTATTTTAAACTGAAAATCACATTCCTTTTGACCGTAAGTCCACGCGACGACTTCATCGGCCACGCGGAGTCTCCGGCCATAGGAGTCGTCGATATTGACAACAGCAAATTTCGGAAATTTTGAAGTCAACCACATCAGGTCAGTGAAGAGCCGTTGTTTTGCGGCGAAGTAGTCGGCCATGGTTTTATGATAGTCGAGATGATCGTGCGTTAGATTCGTAAAAATAACGGTATTAAAGTGCACACTGTGCGCACGCTTCTGATCAAGCGCATGCGAGGTGACTTCAATCGCAACAACTTCGGCGCCTGCATTTGCGAAGTCCCGCAGGCGTTGCTGTAACGTAACCGGATCTGGCGTGGTGCCCTTGTTCGGCCAGATTTTACTTCCGACCCGGTGATTGACCGTACCCATGACCCCCACCGGTTTACGATGAAAATTCAGAATATGTTCAAGAATGTAGGTGATAGAAGTTTTTCCGTTTGTGCCGGTCACACCGATGCAGAAGAGATCCTGCGACGGAAAATTATAAAACCGAGTGGCCAGAATATCCAGAATTTCCCGCGAATCCGCAACCTCAACCACAACGTGCGGGTAATCGGCCGGAACTCTGCTTTTATTTTCAACAACCAGTGCTATCGCGCCGCTTGAAATGGCCTGCTCTAAAAAGTTATGACCATCTTTCTCGTTACCGCGAATGGCAACGAACACCGAGCCGGGCCTGACCTCACGGGTGTCAAAGCAAACTGAAGTGACCTCTTCCTCGAGCGTTACTGAAGCGGTCGTATTCGGCGCAAGGTTTCCAAAATATGAAAATAACTGATGCAGTTTCATGCGAATATAGCTTATTATTTGAAATTAAAGTTTACAACAAACACTTGAATTTATTTATGGAGTATCAACACATGCGACAGGCCGGGCCACTTCAAGCAATTGAAGTTTATAATAATCCCGATGGGAAATGGGTGCTGTTATTTCACGGCTTCGGTGCCGATGCTGCCGACTTAGCAAGCCTCGCCGGCGAATTTGAATTGCCGTGTAACTGGCTCTTCCCGAACGGCCCGCTGAATGTGGCGATCGGCCCTGGCGTCACCGGACGCGCGTGGTGGACGATTCGTCTGAGCGAACTCGAAGGAGATTGGACCGATCGCCGCCCGCCCGATATGGATGCCGCTGTTGATAAAATTTTTAAAATGATTAGCTCAATGAAATTTGACTGGAAAGACCTGATCATCGGCGGTTTTTCGCAGGGAGCAATGATCGCAACTGAAGTTTTTCTTAAGGCGCCGGTGACTCCGGCCGGCCTCATCTGCCTTTCGGGCACCCTGATGAGCAAAGAACAATGGTCGCAATATGCTGTAAACAGAAAAGGTTCTAACATTCTGATGTCACACGGCGAAGCGGATCAGGTGTTACCGCATAAAGGTTCGGTCATGCTTCAGAAGTTTTTTGAGGAAAACGGCATCAAAACCCAGTTTGTTTCCTTCCGAGGCGGCCACGAAATCCCTTTGCAGGTTATTCAAAAAATGAAAAGCTATATCTCGGAAAGACTTAAATGAATTATGCGATCGAGACAAAAAACTTAGGACGCGTTTACAAAACCTATTCGAAGCAGGAAGGCATCCTCAATTCCTTAAAAGGATTCTACAACCGCAAATACACTGAAAAAGTGGCGCTTAAAAATGCCACGATTCAAATCGAAGCCGGAAAAATCGTGGGCCTCGTCGGCTCTAATGGTGCCGGCAAAACCACATTACTTAAAATGCTTTCAGGATTAATCTACCCGACGTCAGGTACGGCCCAAGTGCTCGGCTACGAACCCTGGAAACGCGAAAACGATTATCTGAAAAAAATCAGCATTCTGCTTGGTCAGAAAAATCAGCTCTGGTGGGACATTACCCCGCGTGATAGCTATGCCTTACTGACAAAAATATATGACCTCAATGAAACTCATTCAAAAAGCCGCGTCAATGAACTGGCCCACCTGCTTCAGTGCAGCCATGTGCTCGATACGCAGCTTCGGCGCCTGAGCCTCGGCGAAAGAATGAAAATGGAAATTATCGGTTCACTGCTGCATTCGCCGAAAGTATTGTTCCTAGATGAACCGACCATCGGCCTTGATATTGTTGCGCAGGCATCAATTAGGGATTTCCTTGCGCGCTACGTGAAAGAACAGCAGCCGGCAATTATTCTGACGTCGCACTACATGGATGACATCACCCAGCTTTCTGATCAGCTTTTGTTGATTTCACAGGGCGAAATTGTGTACGACGGCAGTGTCGAACATTTTACCCAGAATACCGACCTTAAGAAAAAATTAATTTACCGTTTAAAGAACTCAGCAGAAGAAAAAGAAATTGTTTTTAGTTCGCAGGAACTCACACAGGTACTGAGTGACCTGTCGAAAGTGGGCGAAGTGGCCGACCTGAAGGTAGAGGAAGTAGATTTTGAAGACGTCATTCACCGCTTTTTGCAGGCGGAATCTGGCACTCGCTAAGTTAGGAATCGTTTCTAACCTTGAGTACAGATTTAATTTCGTAATTGATGCGTTTATTCAGCCGATTTTAAGCGTTGGTGTTGAAGTTCTACTGTGGATTGCGATTTTTAAAACCGCCGACGCTTCAGGCCTGATCGGCGGATTTCCAAAGGACTCTTATCTGGCTTATGCGCTATGGGCTCCGTTCCTCGGGCGAATTGCCATCAGTTGGATGTACGAATCCATGATGGTCGAAGAAGTTGTTTCGGGTTCAATCAACACCATCCTGACCCGACCGATCAGCTTTTTCGAATATTATCTCAGTCAGACACTCGGTTATAAAATTATCACGACTGTGTTCTCGATGACGGTTCCATTGTTTGCGAGCCTTTATTTTGATCTGCCGGTGCATTACGATCGCCTTACTCCGGCTTTTGTTCTGGTTATTTATTATTTGTTCCTTGTTCATACGATGAGCTTTCTGGTTTCGACTCTGGGGTTTTATCTCACCCGCGTACGCTCGTTCACGCTACTGAAAAACTTAAGTCTTATGTTGCTCGGCGGGGAACTTGTGCCGATAGATCTCATGCCTAAATATCTTTCTGATATTTTGCTGGCCTTGCCTTTTTCTTCCGGAGTTTATGTGCCGCTTGCGCTGATTACAGGGCGCTGCGATTACGACCTGCTTTACAAAGGTCTTTTCAATATTACCTGGGGCCTGGCCGCAACTGGGGTGCTGTCGGTTTTCCTCTGG
>JANOJH010000708.1:0-1303 GCA_031408135.1 Bdellovibrio sp.
GTGAAAGCGCAAGGTATGGGAGGACGAGAAGTAAGAAAAGGAAAAGAGTTTGGTGAAATTTTCGATCATCACTATGTAGAGTTTCAATATGCTGATGGCAGTGTTCTTAATAGTCAATGCAGGCACATCAAAGGCACCATGAGTAAAGTAGATGAACAGATCATGGGGACGAAAGGAAATATTTACTGTGGAAACATGAACATTACCGACCGCGCTGGAAAGGTGATGTATCAGTTCGATAAGGAAAAGGAAAACAATCCTTATCAAACCGAACACGATGAACTCTTTGCTGTCATTGCCAAAGGCGAATATAAATTTGCCGATGCTGAAAATGGAGCCAAGAGTACGATGACCTCGATATTAGGAAGAATGGCTACCTATTCTGGTAATGTCGTGGAGTGGGATGCTGCAATTAACTCTGGTTTGAATATTATGCCAACTACGTTTGATTGGAAAGCAATGCCACCTGTATTGCCAAACGCTGAAGGATTTTATCCGGTGGCTGTTCCTGGAGTCACCAAATACTTTTCTTAATTAGAAATATTATCAAGGAAGTTAAGCCAGGCAAGTCCTGGCTTTCTTTTTTTAGAATACTTCAGGAATGTCTATTTTTGAATAATTATGCCTAAGCTCTATGAATATTTTGGATTGATTATTTTATTTTACTCCAATGAGCATGAGCCAATCCACGTACATGGCAAATATCAGGAGATGGAGAGTAAGGCAGAGATCATTTTTGAAAATGGTAAATTTAAGAAGGTTAGAATAGTAAAGGTAAAGGGGAAAAAACCACTAGATAGCAAGCAAGAGAAAAAACTCAAGTTGCTGGTTGAGAATTTTAGAGACGACATTGTAAAGAAGTGGGTGGATTTCTTTGTTTACAATAAAGCTGTGGAATCAAAAACTATAACACGTAAAATAGAATAGTCATGGTCATTTCAATTGATAAAGCTACTTATCTCAATGATTATCAAATTCGGTTTGAATTTTCCGATGGTAAGAAGCAAACTATTGATTTCAAAGAATTCTTATCAGAAGCTAAAAATCCTATGACAAAGAAATATCTAAATAAACACGCCTTCAAAAAATTCAGAATAGAATACGGTGATATTATTTGGGATGATTATACAATGTGCTTTCCCATTTGGAACATCTACGAAGGAAAAATCTGACAGTCCATCAGACACTTCAAATTTATTAGGTCTTGAAAATCCTTTCCTCCATGCTTCTTAAGTGCTACGCCCTGTGGGTATTTCTGGTATTTACCTTATCCATGTTGGTGCTACTTCCCGGTATGACAATA
>JANOJH010000712.1:0-4977 GCA_031408135.1 Bdellovibrio sp.
TAGCGCCCCAGGGGGAACTATTACTAATTGTTTTTTGACAGCCGCTGGGGGTTTTTCACCTTGGCAAGTAACGCCGACAAATATTAATAATATTTACTATTCAGTTGGTAATGTGGGAATCGGTAATAATAACCCCACTCAGCCCCTGCACGTAACTGGAGACACATTAATAACAGGTAACGTTACGGCAAATGGCTTTTTTTATAGTTCTGATCGAAGACTGAAACAAAATATTCGTCAAGCTAAGGGCATCGAATTAGTCAGCAGACTTCGTGGCGTTGAATTTCAGTGGACAAGAGATGGCAAGCCTGACATTGGCGTTATCGCTCAAGAGGTTGAAAAAGTAATACCAGAATTGGTTGCTACCGATGAAAATACGGGTATTAAATCCGTTAAGCTCGCCAACTTAGTAGCCGTACTTATCGAATCAACAAAATATTTAAATAACGAAAATTTAAAATTACATAAGCGCATTGAAAAACTTGAAAAAAAGAATAGTCAGTTTTCTTCAAAGTAATTCAGCGAATAAAAATGGTGGCTCTGGATGGAATTGAACCGCCGACACAAGGATTTTCAATCCTCTGGAGAATAGAAGAAAGGCCACATTCGATGATTCGATGAAGTATGAATTCCTCAGTCGTGTTCTAATTTCGCCAGTTTTAGTCTGAAATTTCAATTAATTTGTCTGGTTTGTGTCGCGTCGCTGATGATCTTTTCAATTTCCGTTAGAACTTTTGATATTTAGATAAAGTGGTAGCCGTGCTGCTCATGGTTAAGACTGCAGATTCGCATTATTCTTCGAAAAGTTGTTGAGCAAAGATGTCACTCTGATCAGAGACCGGTGGTCCACGGGCAGACATAAGCCGAGGCGCCGTCGATGGTAAATCCATATGCTCCAAGATTTTTCTGATGACCTTTGGATCTTCGATGGCAGCGATGATTCTGATTTGACCTCGGCATTTTGGGCAGATCGTATATTGGTGCCAAATGGGCAAGATGCTTACTTATATATTAAGGATTTAATTAGTCAAAGTAAGTGACAGTGTCAGCGCTTGTCGTGCTCTAACTGATCTTTAAGGGATCAGTATATCAAAATTACCTGTCTAAAATTCGTACACTTTTGTTTATTAATAACCTGGGGTAAAACCTTTATATTCAAATAGATATTACCAAGGAAAATAAATGAAAACATTTTTACTATCTTTAATATTGGCAGGATCGACACAGGTAAATGCGGCACAAGTTGAGCTCGGGAAATACAAGGCGCTGGATGTATCCACAAAAAAAATTCACGCCAGTTTTGAATTACGGGCTGACGGCACTGTTAATTTTAAAGTTGCAACCCCTGAATTTACAATGCCCGAACCGGGCTGCGAGGGAAAATATAAAATTAAAGGCCACGAACTTATGGCAAATTTAAAATGCCCAACTGATTTAATTCCTCAGACCAGTGTTACAATTGATATCACAGATATAAATCAAGACAACTTACGAAGTAAAACGGGTGTTAGCGTCGATGTCTACATCGATGCCTTAGGCGAGGAAGCTACTAAGTTCTTACTTAAGAAAAATGACTGATGACTTGATTTCACATCTAACCCTGTTTCCCACAGGGTATAGTTAGTAACTGATCCTATCCTCTGCAGGTTGTGGCGTTGCTGCTCGAGACTTCTGGCCTTCGTGTTTAAGACTTGAGAATTCGTTCATATCCGTCTCTTCCATGAAATTTACCGTTGAGTCCCGAATCTTGTCGTCTCTCTTTTGGCTGAATGACCAATGCTATTATTTCACGCTCCACGGGCACAGTTTAAACCCCGATTGCACAAATGAAAACAATGTCCTATTCAACTCATGCCTGTTTGTAAAATCTGCTGTTCGCCTTTTCGGACTGTCCCAGTCATTGCATTATTTTCCTTGAAGATTGCTGCAACAAGTAGATTCCTCATCCAGTCGGTGTATTCAATATTCAGATCGAGAAAATTTAATTGAAGGTTAAGGTGCGACGGCCTTAACCAGCCGTCGCAGAATAAAATAATAATGCTGCTTCTGAATAGCGCCGCTGTAAGAAACGCACATAATCGAAGATCTTAAACAATCGACGTACCCTGAAAGAGTTTGATATTCATCTCCGAGCCCGAGCATGTGCCCCATTTCATGGGCGATCGTTGTGGGCGACCAGTTCCGGCCCCAGTTACGGTCGTAAGGGCCACGGGTTGAATCAAGCACTGCTACCGAAAAATGAGCGGCGGCCTCGGCTGCGACCAGATCAAATTTAAAAGAATATTCAAAATCCGCGGCAACACGTCCTGCATTCCAGAGGTCTTCGGCCGCTTTCAATCTGGCCGCGAACGATTCAACGTCTTGGCCAACCGGATCTTTTAAATGCACCCGGATATTCAAGACCAGAGTCGCGCCGTTACCGGCTTTTAGTATATCGTACGTGTACATTTTCTTGATAACGTTGACGTAAGTGATCAGACCTTTAACGTTGGTTATAGGCTTCAGCCCTGCTGCCACTATGTTTTCGGGTGGCGGGAAACTCTGGTCGGAATCGAGCAAATGAACGTAGAATGATTTAAAACTTTCAGCGGGACTGCTTACGCGGTCGGAATCAGTAAAAAGAATTTCGTACAGCCAGCGGTAGTTTTCGACGTTATCCGGCGGCTTCTGCGGATTCGACGCAGCATGGACTAAAACCGGAACTAAAAATGCCAGCATGAAGTTTTTCATGCTGGGATAATTTCATAAAATTATGATTATTTCCAGTGTTTATTTTTGCGGAACCACATTCTGGAAGTCGATTTTGAACTGGTCCCCTTCGATGAACTCAAGGCCCTCGGCTATCTTCAGGGTAGCCAGATTCTGCGACCACTGGGTTTTATCGAGTTCAACGACCGTTTTTGTACCTTTAAGCACAAGTGACACCTTCGTGATGATCTGATCAGGGCGCATTTTAGTCAGTAAGAAAGTTCTTTCGAGGTTGTTTTTAATAACTTTACTCAGCTCTCTTAATGCGATCGAATAATCTGCCGACAGAACACTATCGAGCTGACCCTGCGTCTGATCGATGAGGGCTTTGTAATCTACGCCGACAGTTCCGCCCTGACCGAGAGGGTCGGTTGATTTGCGCACCAGCGCCGAAAATACGACCTGATTAGATGGCGACAACTGCAAAACTCTGGATTTAATGTAGTCAACTAAGCCAACCACTTGATCTTGATTGTTCGCATCTTTCTTTGTGCCTGAAACATATTCGGTTACCAGCGCCTGCGAGCGATAAGGGCCTTTGGTTCGGTAGAAGTAGCGCGGTTCATTTGCAAGCGACGCCGGGCAAAGTATGCTTTCCTGGCTCTGTAATTTTGCAACTAAGCTTTCTTTGTTGGCTTCAAGCACAGTGGTGGTAACGCCGCAAACAGTGGCTGCGCCGTATTTCGACTTCAGGTATCCATCAATCGTCAGACCAGCCGGAGGAGCTGCACCGCAAGCCATAAGTTTAGAATCAGAACACAAAGATGTACACGTCAGAAGTTCTTTTACTTTGACATCATTTATTGCCGTTGGGCTGGTGGTGGTCACCGGTGGATAAGTTACGAGCGTGCCCGAACAGTTTCGGTTCGAAGCGGTCGGAGCGGAACACTTTGCATTGGCCTGAATCGTACAGTCCATTGCGATTTTTGGTTCGGTAACATCTGCGGCTCTATTAAGGGAAGTCAGCACACAGTCATCATTTACCACGGCCTGAACAGCGCCTGAAGCTTTGCCGACCGCAAGCGCCTTCAAGACGCCGCAGGAAGCCGTTGCACCGACCGGAAGCGAAATACCGGAATCAAGCGTTTTAGTTTCGGCAAAGGTCAGCGTATTTGTGTAATTGGCAGTACCGGTAACAGATTTTTTCGTACAGACGGTGATGTCGCCGACCGCAACGACTGCGCTGCCCGGGCGGCCTTTGGCAAAGGCCAAGCAACCGTCGGCAGTTTGATCTCCGCTTGTATTTTCGGATTTGAAATCATACACAATACCAGATACGAGATCGCAGCGGGCGGCAGATTCAGCCGTCGAGCACGAAGCCACGTTTTTAGAAGCGTCCACACAAACCGGCAATTTATTGTAATCTGCGTAAGTCATAGCTTTCGCAAGACATGTGGCTGTTTTGTTTTCGCCGACGATGCCGTCAACTTTGACAACTTTGTCGGTTGGCGTGATTTTGCATAATGGATCTGCAGCCAAGCAGGCTGCCGTTACAGCTTTAAATGAAGCGGTACACACCGGCTTGTAGCCCGTATCGTTGATGGCATTTGCATTCAGACTTTTTGCAAGATCGTAACATTTGGTTGCATCAACGTAGTCGCCGTCTTTTGCACCTTTTTTGACTACAGGATCAACAACGCATCTAACGCCCGTTTTTATTCCGTCGGTATAGACATCGTTACAGATCTGAACAAAATAGGTGATGTCGGTATTGTAATAGCTGTAGGCATTTACAACACTCGTATACTGCAGATTATAGTAATAAGCTTTGTACACCGCAGCCGTTTTTAGATATTTGTAGGTTACATCTGTCGAGATTGTAAGTGTGTCATAGGTGAATTTGTAATTGTAACCGGCGTTCGCGGAAATTTTGCAGTCCTCGGGTCTTTGGGTGGTTGATTGCGTCTTGTAGTAAACCTGACTTTCCTGAAATTTACAGTCACCATCGACCAGATCTTCGGTGCCGTTAAACTGAGTGATCGATTGAATACATTTAGTGCCTGAAGGATTATTATCGTTTTCATCACTGACAATTGTAAAAGAAAGCAAATCGCCGGCTTTGTAATACTGATCCGGACTTTTTAGAATTCGCGCCACAGCACAGAGGCCGCTTTCATTATCAACGACAACAGCGTTTTCGGGTTTATAAACCGCGCCTTCGAGCACCATCGGTATACGATCTGAACTCAGAATCGCCAAACGGTCTTTGAATTCCTGTTCGGTATCGGC
>JANOJH010000714.1:0-1061 GCA_031408135.1 Bdellovibrio sp.
CTGAACAGAAGCCGCAATGTCTTTATGATCCTGTGTTAGTTCATCCTCTTTTGCACGGGGCTTACCAAATACATTTTCAAAGTAGGCGCTAAATAAATTGCCTACTGTAGGTACGTGATTTTCACCATAGGTCACCACCACTTCGCGTGCCGATTTAAAATAGCGGGCATCCCAATCAAACAAACCATTGTCTTTAAATACGAGCACCTGCCTGATCTTATCCACATATTTCGGAACGCCATACGGTGCCAATCCCATTACCTTATACTCATCGCCATAATGAGGGAATCCCAGGAACTGGGTAAATGCTGTATAAAATGTTCCGCATGAAACCGGAAAGTCAATGGAGTCAAGTACTTCTATTTGATTGCCTTTACCTATTCCTACCATCGTTGTAGAAAAGTCTCCCGCACCATCAATCGAGAGTATGGCTGCTTCCTCAAACGGGCTTGGGAAAAAAGCAGAAGCCATGTGGCTCCTATGATGTTCGATGTTTCTTATTTTAGATTTTAAATGGGTAGCCTCTACACCAAAATGATGTATAAATTCAGCCTCAAGCGATGCTATTTTCTTTCTGTTTGACAGGCGTTCGCGAATTGTTTTTATACCACCAAATGGATCGCTTAACAAGAACTTTATCTTTTTTCCAAGTTTGGCTTTTGGATCGCGACCGATGGTGATGTAATCAACCTGATCCAGTGTGATCCCCGCCTCTTTTAAGCAAAAGGTGATTGCCTGTGACGGAAAACCCGCCCAATGTTTTATTCTACGAAACCGTTCTTCTTCAGTGGCCGCAATCAGGACACCATCTTTGATAATAGCCGCGGAAGAGTCCGCATGGTAAGCATTGAGTCCTAGAATGATCATGAACGATTTGAAAATAAGTTTAAGTATCGCATTTTTAAATTATCAAAATTAAACTTTGACTTGTAATATTTAAGCGCTGATGCTGCATCAAATTCTTCCTGATTCCAGTTTATCATTTTCTTTAATGCGTCCACCCACTTCTGCTTTTCCAATTCCACCGCATACCACCGTCTAGGTTCGTGTCCTCACGAACC
>JANOJH010000739.1:0-1413 GCA_031408135.1 Bdellovibrio sp.
TAAAACTACTTCGCGATGAAGAAGAGAAAATGGAAAAGGAAGGAAAAGAGGAAGAAGAAGGTGCGCTAGTCAAATATTTGCCACAACTGGAAAAAGAGTATCAGTTCTGGATGAGTGGAACTGATTTACTTAATTCAACACACACTTCTCAACATCGTGTGGTGCGAATGGAAGACGGATCAGTTCTCAACCGTTATTGGGACGACCACAATACTCCGCGACCAGAATCCTACAAAGAAGATGTGGAACTCTCGCATCAATCCAGGCAAAAAACTGAAGAGCTTTTTCGTCACTTGCGGGCAGCGGCAGAATCAGGATGGGACTTTAGCAGTCGCTGGTTTAAGGATGTAAAATCATTCGCTACTATTCATACCACTGATATTATTCCGGTGGACTTGAACTGTTTGCTCCTCCATCTTGAACAAACCTTATCGGAAGCGTATCAACTTGCCGGCAATAGTTTGAAGTCATCCGAGTATCACTCACTATCAACCAAAAGAAAAGTTGCGATCAAAAAATATTGTTGGAGCGAAGGCAAAAAATTCTTTTTTGATTTTGACTTTGTAACTCATAAACAAAAAGAGCACTATACACTCGCTGCGGCTTTCCCTTTGTTCTTCGAAGTGGCTTCACCTGATCAGGCCATTGCTACTGCTAAACTATTACAAGAAAAATTTCTTAAGCCTGGTGGCATGACCACCACACTCGAAAACAGCGGCCAGCAATGGGATGCACCCAATGGCTGGGCACCGTTGCAATGGATTGCCTATAAAGGTCTGCTCAATTATGGTTTGGATGATTTGGCCAATCAATTAAAATCAAACTGGACAAATGCGAATCTCAAAGTCTACCAGAAAACCGGCAAGATGACGGAGAAGTATGATGTGTGGAGCGACAATGCGGAAGCCAGTGGCGGAGAGTATCCAAATCAGGATGGCTTTGGTTGGACGAATGGAGTTTACCTGGCTATGAATAATTCTTAACCGTGAGAGTTTCAACCTATTTATACTTTCACATCATTAAGCTGGATATACGAAACAGATGGCGCATATCTGCGAATTATCAGTAATGTTAAACTACTGACGCATGGACAATTCCAACACTCACAATCAGCGTATCGCAAAAATGACATTTGCCTCTGTCTATATAATGTATTTAGCGAAAGTGGAGAAGAAAGGCAGAACAAAGAAAGAATTGCATCAGGTGGTACAGTGGTTAACAGGTTTTGATGACAAGAAGCTGCAGAAACTAATCGATGAAAAAATAACGTTCGAAACATTCTTTCAAAAGGCTGCGCTAAACCCCCATGCGCACCTCATCACTGGAGTAATCTGTGGGTATCGTATTGAGGAAATCGAAAATCCTTTGACACAGAAAGTTCGGTATCTAGATAAATTGGTTGATGAGTTGGCG
>JANOJH010000768.1:0-1781 GCA_031408135.1 Bdellovibrio sp.
CATTGTAAAGATTTTCATGGGTTAATGCATTATGTTGTAAATTCTCTTCAATCATATTTTTAAAGAGCACACCTGTTTTTTGTGATGGTACAGATTCAAACAGTTTTAAATCCTGGCTGTTGGCACCAGTAGCGATCATCAACAATACGAATACCCGGCCAATCGTAATACATAGCGGGTTGACTAACTTCCTGCGAAATACTTTTTTCACACATTCCAGGTTATGAAATGGCATACTTCCATTTTTACTTTTCAAATATTCCATTGTATTTATTACCCATATAGGCTCCCCACCGAATTTTCGACTTTATTGAAATGTCACTCGCAATATGGTTCACCTGTAGTCCATCAAACGTGTACGTTTTTTTTTCATTCGTACCGTGACAATATATGATATCAAGCAGACCGTCATTATTCATATCCCCAATCCATGGAGTTGATGAAAGATTACTTCCCGGATGGCCGTCCCACAATTGCAGAATATCATTTCCTTTAAAGTCAACAATGACCAGTATATTTTGAAAACTTTTTCTTTCGAAATCATCTACAACCATTGTATTTACATTAAGAATAGCTTCATCGGTTCCGTCTCCATCTAAATCAATGACAACAGGCGTGCTAGTTTGATAGCTTCCAAGAGAATCAAGATAGGCTATCTTACCAGTAGAGCCATTCACCATAAATTGCTTGCTCCAACCTAAATCGGGCCAGGTTCCCACAGCATAGGAAACAAAGAAATCAGGTATGTTATCGTTTCCGGTAAAATAGCCAGGTGCTATTGAGGAATACGCTTCAGTACCTGGCATTTTTATAGACCATATCGGCTTATAAGTGACACCATCAAACGCAATCATTTTACCTTCTACTGCATTGGCAATAATATCTGGATGATCATCGCCCGTTATATCAGCCCAAACTGGTGGCCCAACATACCCATTCTTTTCACTGACATCCAATACGGTTGCCTGTGAAACATCTCCACTCAAGATTTGTGATAAAGTTGTTACATAGAGTGTTCCGCCAATGGTCTCTCCTCCCGAACCAAAAATAACTTTATAATCATTGCCACCTGGCAAAGGAAGTGCAACTACAGACATATAAATCTCTTTACCATCAGGCATTGGAGCCCTGGCCAGTAACTCTCCTGTCTTGCCGCTGAGTAAAACTAAATTTCCAGGACGCCTATCCTTTGTTTCATTAGGTGCTGCTAATACGTTACCACCATTAGAAATCAACACGTCATCCATTCCATCATTATTCTGATCGTTAATGAATTGAGGATTGAAAAAATTGAACCACTTAATACCACCCTTAGTTTTATCAAACTTCCAGATAATCTTTCCATTAACTCCATTGATCGCCATTAACTCGGCAGAACGTCCACCCATTAAAACATCATCAATTTTGTCTCCATTCAAATCTTTTAATGCTGCAGAGCTAAAGGTGTGGTCAATAGAAGGAACTGCCCACAACAACTCCCCATTCTTTCCATTCAAGGCAATAATTGCTGAATCGCAAGGATGAAATTCTTCTCTTCCCGCACCAAAAATAATATCGCCTATACCATCGCTATTCAAATCGGTCACTCTTGGTGATGAAAAAATGCCAATTCCATTGAACTTGACAGACCATGAATTTAGGGTTTTTTGTGCTACTACTGGATGAGTTTTCGCGATGATCACACACGCAAAAAATATCCCAAACAATGGCTTATTTTTCAAGGATATGGAATCTATAATTAGGTTCTTTTTAGAAGCACACTTTTCGGCATTAAAAACTTC
>JANOJH010000365.1:0-1326 GCA_031408135.1 Bdellovibrio sp.
ACCGTTCCCATCTTCACAGATATTGCCAATGCCTTTGCAGATGAAGGAGCAGAAACAATTTTGTTTACAGGGCACATTGAGAAAGGAGGTAAGCCTTTGTGTTCAAACGTAAGAGTCATTCAAAGTATTGGTTACAATCGAAATTCTTCTGCCAGACGGATGCTCACCTGGATCGTCTTTTCAGTTCATTACTTTTTTTATTTAATAGCATGCCGGAAGCCTTCAAGAATTCTGGTGGTCACCAATCCACCGCTTGTTCCTTTTGTTACAGCGTTGGTCTCACGGTGGCGGACTATTAGGTACGATATCGTGCTATATGATTTGTATCCAGAAGCGTTGGTTCAGGCGCAGCTATTAAAAGATAGGCACCTATTTTTTAGGATCTGGCAAAAGCTGAATTTTTGGATGTTCCGGAATGCGAACACGGTATTTACCTTGAGCGAATCCATGAAGGCTGCAGTGGATGTTTATTTGCCGGGGCAATCGCAAAAAATAAAAGTAATCCACAACTGGGCAGATACCAGCTATATTCATCCTATCCTTAGAACAGAAAATGCCTTTGTGAAAACACACGGTCTCGAAAATAAGACAGTTGTACTGTATGCTGGAAACATGGGTCTCACTCATGATCTTGAATCGGTAATGGGGGCTGCTGAATTGCTCACGCATATTCCTCATCTCTTATTTTTATTTATAGGCGAGGGTGGAAAACGCGCAGGATTACAAATGCTTGCTGAAAGGAAGTCTTTAAACAATGTTCTTTTTCTACCGTACCAGGACAGTAAGAATTTTCCGCTGGCAATGGCAGCTGCAGATATTGGAGTAGTTACGCTTGGTGCTGGTGCAGAGGGAATTTCGGTGCCAAGTAAAACGTATGTGAACCTGGCTGCAGGTGTGTGTGTGCTTGCTATCGCTCCGGCTTCTTCAGAGCTTAGCAGATTAATACATGAGCATGAAGCAGGTATTGTATGTGTGCCAGGCAATGCGGAAAAAGTAGCAGAATCTATAAAAGAGTTAGTAGAGAATCCAACGCGATTAAATAAGTACAAACAAAATGCTATAAAAGCTTCAACGCTTTACACACCAGAAAATGCAAAAGCTTATATTCGTGAGTCACATTTGACTTAAGGGCATCTCTTAAAACCCCTTCACCCCCTTTCTATTTTGGAGAAGGGGAAGGGGTTGAGGTTATGAAAGGCAGGGTTTTTAGAGATGTCCTTAATCACTCGGCTTTTTAAACTTAAAGAAAGAAACTAATTCCTTGCCATTCTCCCCAGAGAGAAGCTGGCCAAAGTCTCGATGAGGCCAAATAAACCTACTGTGTAC
>JANOJH010000878.1:0-1489 GCA_031408135.1 Bdellovibrio sp.
GTGAAGCAGCCACCTACTTTTAGTTTTGGATCTAAATCCATGAAGTATTGTTTGTACCACTCTTTATCGGCATCGGAGAAAGCAAAATCAAATGGGCCTGGCAATTGTTTTACAATGTCATGTGCATTGCCCAGCCTCGCATCAACATAATCCGAGAGGCCAGCTTCCGCAATATTCTTCAACGCTTCTTTGTGCCTGCGTTCATTGATTTCAATCGTGATTACCTTGCCTCCCGTTTTACTCATCGCCCAGGCCAACCAAATAGTTGAGTGGCCAGTGGACGTTCCTATTTCCAATGCAGAGGTGTATTTGTTCTTTACTATCAGATCATGAAGTACCTTTCCATCTTCATAGGGCACATTCAAATCATGCCAATCGCGCGTATGATCTTTAAGAAATTTTTCCACTTTCGCGTCCAGTGCTGATGTACTGGTTTGAGCATAACTATTGCCAGCCAACAACAGAGTAACTGCAAACATTGCTGAATTTAACATCTTCGTCTTCATATCAATTTCAATTATAAGTGATTAACCCTTACTTCGCATACATATAGTAAAAGATAACGATCAATAAACCTCCCAACAAGGAAAGCAATAACCCACTTAGTCGTTTTTTCTTTAGAAAGAAGATCATCAAAAAACCGGTTAATGAAACCAGGATCATTAATATCGCACTGATATCGATGATCAGCGCCCAAACAGAACCCGTGTCGCGACCTTTGTGAAGGTCGTTAAAAATTGCCAAGGCTCCCGAGTTAGTTATGGTAAGCTCATATTCGCCAGTTGAACGGTCAATAAATGCATCCGCCACATAGCCCGGACCTTTAAATGATAACGCACATTCCGTTTCCTCCATCCTAAAATCGTGTAGCCGTGACTTTATGCTATATGCATTTCTAAAATGCTCTACTATTTCCATCTTGGCAGTACGATTGGTATCTGTTGCCGATATCCATGTTGAGTCCACCTTACCCGAAATACTTTCAACATGCTGTTGCGCTGTTAGCCAGTCAGGATGATTTAAAGTGATGCCCGTCACCGCAAAGAACAACAGAGTAGCAAAGCTGAACATCGACAAATAAATATGAATCCAACGGGTCCACGTAGCAATGTCTCTTTTTATCATGATCGGTTGACGTATGGTTTCACTATTCCTTTACAACCGAATGATAATCAAGAGCGGTAGCAGTAATTTCAACCCCTCCCTGCAAATTATATTGTTGCGGTTTGCCGTTCCATTCAATTTCTTGTTTTATCAATTGATAAGTGCCATGTTCGCGTGCTGCCTCAATGTAAATCGTATACTTTCCAGACTTTACGGGTTTACCGGTGTCATCCAACCCATCCCACTTCAATGTGTATTTGCCAGCCGATCGAGTGGCACTGCTAATTGAACCTATTCTTTCGCGTCCTCCATTCGATTCATAATTTTTGCTATACCACTTTTTAAGATCGGGAAGCCACTTGGGTTTGTTGAACCACAAAGCGAG
>JANOJH010000007.1:0-3088 GCA_031408135.1 Bdellovibrio sp.
CAATTATCGGTTTTCAGATCATTTATCATACTTACGCTTTTAAATTGGATGAATTTTTATTTCTTTTTAAATTTCTCAGTTTCGCAGCCCTTGTGCTCTGGATCTACTCGCTGAATTCAGACCTCGAAAAGGTTTTTTCGAAAATAACCTACGCTGTGTTTGCTGCCGCGGTTACAATTCTGGCTTTTGCGCTTTTTGAATTTTATAAAACCCGGATTATCGGGTTTTCCGCCGATGTCAGCCGAACACTCGGCACGTTCGGTAACGTCAATATGTTCGCGGAGTTTTTTGTTTTGTCGCTCCCGTTTATTTTTCACTGGTCCCGTTTTAAAGATAAAGTGCCGCAATTGCTCAAATTGGCAATGCTGACTCTTTGGATATTCTTCATTCTTTACTGTAAGAGCCGCTCGGCCTGGGTCGGTTTGCTGCTTTGGCTTCTGCTCTTTTTCAGATACAAAGCCACAGCCCGCGAACTTCTTTTTATAGGGCTCGCATTTTTTCTGTACATGGCAAATGTGTACGCGCCATCCGAAGTAAACGATTCGGTGGCTGTTAAGGGTAATTCGTTCAATGAGCGCATGGGGCTTTACGAAGCCAGCCTTGAAATGATCAAAGACAATCCTTGGGGTATCAAGGTGGGCCGGTTTATGGGCGAAATCGAGCCCTACCAGATGAACTCCAATATCAAACCGTCGGAGTTTACGTATTTTGATCAGCCGCATTCTGAATTTCTGAAATGGGGCGCTCAATTTGGCTGGCTGTTTATTGTTGCCGCCTGCGCATTTCTGCTGGCAACCGTCATTCAATTGTTTAAATGGGCGTTTAATAGCAAGAATTTATTTTTTGTTCAGGCGTTTGTGGTTTTGGCTCCGCAGATGCTGTTTCAATTTCCATTTGAAAATCCGGCAAGCCTTCTGTACCTGAGTGTGGTGGTGGGGCTGTACTTTCATGAGTTCAGGTCTGAAAAAGAAATTAAGATTCATCTGGCTTACCGGCCGCTGCTGGTTGGGCTTTTTCTCGCCGGAACCTATAGCTCCTTGGGTTTTTTGAATTCGGTTTATCAGGAGTCCACCACTCCAAAAAACGAAGGCATCGTCACGGCTTGCGAATACTATCCGATTAACATCAAAGCCTGCCATGCCAAGTACGGTTATTACCTTGAAAAAAAAATGTTCAGTCGATTTACGGCGGATTTTAAAGAAGATTTTATGAAAGAACCGTTTTTTGTGGATTATCTGCGACTGCTGCCCACGTACTACAGCCTGCAACAGAACAATAAGAAAACCTGTGAAGCACTTTATTTATATAAAACGATTTTTCCCGAGCAGGTGGCATTTGACGTAAAACATTATGAAAACTGTAAAGGTTTTTCGAATTTATTCTATTTTGAAAATCCGAAAAAATTCAGAGCCAAGTATTTCACTTGGCTCGATAATCTCAACTAGGTTTACTACTTAGTTAAACCTTAGGTTTACTACCTACAAGCTCTCCAGCTTAATTTGAATCGTGAATTGATACCGGTGTCGATCGAATCCAGATTGATCATTGCCATCGCGCGGTCGCGAGAGTTCGGTAAGTAGGAAACCATTAACTCAGAAATAAGTTCGATCGTTTGTTGTGGTTTATTGCAGGTTGAAAAAGGCGAACGCCCCGGCTTTTGCGCCACTCTAACTTCGTAGTTACCGCTGACTGGGCCCTTAAGTTGAGCTTCGCGCATTGATGGTGGCATTTGATTCGCGATGACCTGCGTAAACCTGTGAAAACCATAAGCTGAAGCCGGTAAGGCCGCAAAACCGCGGTATTCGGTTCCTTCGATCGCGTACTGCATTCCGAACGGTACATCGATATCGATTAATACGCGGCAGTCTTTTTTAATCTGCGTCAGGTTCGGGTTCTGAGAACCGACACCGATTTCAGCCGCGTAGTTGTCAAACAACAAAGAAAGAAGTTGGCCATCAGAAGTAATGCTGGCGTTGGCTGCAGAATTCAAACAGCCAGAGCCGCTCAGGCGAACTCCGCGAATCACTACACTTTGTGCAAATAATTCAGTAGTGACTAAAAGTAATGCCGTTACGGTGAGTAGGTTTTTTATCATTTTTTATTCCCCTTTTTGGTTAAAATACTTGCAATACATCGGTTTTTTTGACCGTTTTTCCCTGAACTGGTGTCTACCTGACCCGAATTCGCAGAGTTTGCAGGTTGTTGTAAATCTTAAAGCAATCTTGAAGCCAAAAATCTTGATGAGACAATTAAAAAAAGGCACTATCTGGGCATGAAATTTATACCTGTTATTTTGAGTGGTGGTAGCGGCACAAGACTCTGGCCGATTTCCAGAACTAAATACCCGAAGCAATTCTGTGAATTACTTGATAAGCCTTTACAGACGCTGACGATTGAACGACTGCAAAAATTTGGTCGCGGGTTGCTCGTCACAGCGGAAAGACTCAAAGACCTTACTGAAAAAGACATTATTCAGAATAATCTGAAAATCGAAAAGGTACTGTATGAACCATCGGCTAAAAACACGGCAGCCGCCGTAGCACTAGCCTGCAAGTTTCTGGAGCTGACCGGTCGAAAAAATGAAGTTGTGGGTGTGTTCTCTTCGGACGCCTTGATTATGAAAGAGCAGGAATTTGAACAGGCGTTGAACGCAGCAGTGGTTTCGGCTAACGATGGATTTGTCGTCACCCTCGGAATCAAGCCCCGCAGCCCTGAAACTGGTTTCGGTTATATTCAAGTGAAGGAGCGTGCCGTTAACACTTCAAAGGCCACAGAGGTTCTTCGATTTCATGAAAAGCCGAGTTTTGATAAGGCGCAGACTTTTGTTGCCGATGGGCACTATTTCTGGAATGCCGGGATTTTTGTTTTTAAAGTTTCCAGGATGATTGATCTTTTCAGGCAGCACGAACCCGAAATCTGGACATTGCTGGCTGATTTAAAACCCGATCTCAGCAATCTTGAAGCGATTTACGGAAAGATGAAAAACATTTCGCTCGATTATGCGATTATCGAAAAGCTTTCAAGCGCCGAGCTTCGGTGCGTACCGTGCGATATCGGGTGGAGCGATGTGGGCTCGTGGGATGCGCTT
>JANOJH010000041.1:0-3038 GCA_031408135.1 Bdellovibrio sp.
CATGTTGCCGCAGATCATGGTGCCGACCTCATTATCGCTTCTTATTCTATGCAGCCTTATCACTATCATCCAGACGTCGGCTCGCTTCATACCTATGGAATGCCTGCGATAATTAATCAGGCCATCTATCAGGTGCTTGAACAAAAAGTTGCCCGGCACATTCAGTTTCAGAATCAAAAAATAGATACTTATCAGGCGCTGAAGGTTACTTGTAAGGATCTTAATCTTTCAGTGGCACAGACGACTGAAATATTGCGGATAACCAGAGAAAAACTTTCGCATAATCCAGATGTCGACTACATCTATATTTCGCCTCGTCCGCAAAATTACGAAATGTTCTTTGCTGATCATTTTTCGCTTAACCCGCATATTCTGGAAAAAATCCTGAGAATCGGATTCAAATCCGGACTTCAGGTTCTACGAGAACATCTGTAGAAATTATCCTAAGCTTTTTTCAATAGCCCCGAAAATAGGTCCCGAAACGATGCTCAGTGCAAGAATCAGTACCGCTGAAAGAAAAATCATAAATACAGTGCCGTAATTGCTCTCCGGAGCCGTATCGCAATCGCCATCTTTCATATACATGATTACAATTGGTCTTAAATAATAATATGCGCCCAAAACGGAATTAATTACTCCCCATAGCGTCAGCCAAAGCAGCCCTTCATTTACGGCTGCCGTGAAAAGATAAAGCTTACCGAAAAATCCGAGCGCTGGCGGCAGTCCTGCCAAAGAAAGCAAAAATACACTCAGGCAAAGCGCCAGTCCGGGTTTTTGTTTTGCGAACCCTGCAAGGTCTTCAGTTTGAATAAAGTCGTTTTCACTTTTTTCAATCATGCTTAGAACGGCGAATGCACCCATTGTCATTAACGAATATGTCAGTAAATAGAAAATCACACTTCCAGCAGCAAAAGCCGAGTTGTTGCTAATTCCCGCTGCGATAACGCCGATCAAAATATATCCGGAATGCGAAATCGAAGAATACGCCAAAGTGCGCTTGAAATTATTTTGAACAAGAGCTGCAACGTTTCCGACCGTCATTGTAATGACCGCAAACCACTGCAAAATTATAAATAAGTTTTCAGAACCCACGAGCCCTTTCGATACGATCAGCCTCATGAAGGCTGCGAATGAAGCCGCTTTAATCGCTGTGGCCATGAACGAAGTAACTGGGGTCGGGGCGCCCTGATAAACATCCGGCGTCCAAAAGTGAAATGGCGCAATCGAGACTTTAAAACAAAAACCCAACGTGACAAAGGCAAAGCCGAACAAAAATAGATGATTGCCGGTTTTCAAAAGCGCTTCTGCATTTTTCATCAGATCGAGCGTGCTAACAGTGCCTGTACTTCCGTATATGAACGAAACGCCATATAGAAATATCGCAGATGAAAATGAGCCAAGAACAAAATATTTGATCGCGGCTTCTTTCGAAATTTTTTGTTCATGCGACATCGCGATCATCAGGTAAAGTGATAAAGACATCAGCTCAAGCCCAATAAAGACCGTAATTAGGTTAATCGCTGAAATAAGAATGAGCGCGCCCACCATCGAGTTCATTGTCAAAAAAAGCAGTTCAGAAAGCTGGCGCCCCTTGGTTGCGGGGTTCTCGTACATCATAACCATTGCGCCGGCGCCGATTAAAATCGAAATCAGACCCATCCAAAGAGTAAGCCCATCAAAAATCAATTGTCCGTTAAACGCAGTGGGGGCACCATTTGCGCTGGCCTGCCCGTTGAAAACTATTAGTAAAACTGCCGACAGACAAACGCCTATTAACACTTCAATAATTGAAGCCACAGGATTTTGCTCGACATTCCCGCGGAGCACTTTAATTGTCAGTGGAATCATGCTGAAAATAAATAAGGCGATCATCGGTGAGATTAAAAGGATATCCGCTAAACCGATATTAATTGCGTTAATAATTACTTCCCCTCAAGGCTGGCTTGTTGTGCGCCTGTCGGAAACGAATAGTTATTTTTGTTTTTGATCAGGTTGTCGATGCTGGATTTGGAATAGTCCATAAAGTTATTAGGAAATAACCCCATCCAGAAAATCATAATCACCAAGGGCACCATCACAGCGATTTCGCGAACACTTAAATCATGTAGAGGATGGTGCGCATCTTTTTCAGAAGCCACAATTAGTTCTCCCTTGGGTCCGAAAAATACGCGTTTTACCATCCATAACATATAGGCCGCACCCAGTACGACTCCGGTAACGGAGATTGCCGCCAAGATTGGAGAGTACTGGAATGCACCCAACAAAATCAGAAACTCACCTATAAAGCCATTCGTAAGCGGCACCGCAATCGAAGACATTGTGACAATCACGAAAAAAATTGTAAAAATCGGAAGTGCCGACGCCAGCCCGCCGTATTTTGCAATTTCGCGGGAATGGGTTCTTTCGTAAATCATGCCGATCATTATGAACAGCGCGCCGGTTGATATACCGTGATTTAACATCTGATAAAGCGCACCGGTCAGGCCATATGCATTCATCGTAAAAATGCCGACAATGATGTAGCCCATATGCGAAACGGAAGAGTAGGCAACCAGTTTCTTGATGTCTGGCTGAACCATGGCAACCAAAGCCCCGTACACAATACCAATTGAACCCGCCGCAATGAAAACCCAGCCGTAATGCTCAGTCGCTTCTGGAAACATCGGGATAACCCATCTCAAAAAACCGTACGTTCCCATTTTCAGCATAACACCGGCAAGAATGACCGAGCCTGGGGTTGGTGCCTCGACGTGAGCATCCGGCAACCACGTGTGCAGCGGAAACATCGGAACCTTAATCGCAAAAGCAAGCGAGAACGCAAAAAACAAAAGGGTCTGAGGAGAAAAGAACTCACCAATTACAAATGGAATGCGAAGTTTATAAAAATCTAGCAGGCTAGCACTCATGTTCCCACCCGTTACTTCGGGCGTTAAGTTCATCATGAAAATGATCGCCAAGAGCATCAGTAAAGAGCCGGCCATTGTGTAAATAAAAAACTTGATCGTCGCATAGATTCTTCTGGCTCCGCCCCAGATTCC
>JANOJH010000371.1:0-9340 GCA_031408135.1 Bdellovibrio sp.
CGAAAAATGTTCCACTGGAAGTCTGCCCTTACAGCAATTTTCTTACTCAGGCCTTTACGACTTATGAAAGCCATCCATTGAAAAAACTTTTTGAACTGAATGTACCTGTTACCCTTGCATCGGACGATCCCGGAATGTTTGCTTCGACGTTGTCTGACGATTACTATCTTGCGGCCCGGTACCAGAGCTTCGGAACCGAACACTTTGCAAAGTGTAATGCCACTGCCTACCGGTCCTCTTTTATTTCAGAAAAGAAAAAGGCAGCTGCATGGAAAATTTAAATGAGTGCTTCCCTATGATTCAACCTTTTAGTACCGAATTTCTCAAGGTATCCGGCATTCATACAATTCATATTGAACAATGTGGAAACCCCAATGGGCGCCCGATCTTATTTTTACACGGTGGACCTGGTGGCGGAATTAGCCCCGATCATCGCCGCTATTTCGACCCTGACCATTACCGAGTAATCCTGTTTGATCAACGCGGTTCAGGAAAATCCACACCCGCTGCGGAACTCGCTGAAAATACGACGTGGGAACTTGTGCGGGATATTGAAAAAATCCGTGCACACCTCGAAATCAAAGACTGGATCGTATTCGGTGGCAGTTGGGGCTCTACACTTGCTCTGGCTTACGCTGAAACACACCCTGAGTATGTAAAGGCCCTGATTTTGCGTGGCCTATTTTTGTGCCGGCCTTCTGAAATAAAATGGTTTTATCAGTTCGGAGCCTCAGAAATTTTTCCTGATGTGTGGGAGTCTTATTTCAATCACATTCCGGCTTCAGAACGCCATGACTTTGTGTCCGCTTATTATAAAAAACTCACTCACTCAGATCCGGCTGTCAGGCTCAGTGCTGCAAAAGTCTGGAGTAAGTGGGAAGCGGCAACTTCAAGGCTATTCGTTGATCTGAAGGCCATTGACGAATTCGACGACCCGACGTTTGCGCTGCAATTTGCGCGGATTGAATGCCACTATTTTATGAACAATGCTTTTTTTGAAACACCTAATTTCCTTATTGAAAATATTTCAAAAATTAAAAACATTCCGACGACGATTGTTCAAGGGCGCTACGATGTCGTTTGCCCTGTACGAAGCGCGTGGGACCTGCACCGTGCTTTTCCAGAGGCAGAACTACATATTGTCGCAGATTCCGGCCATGCTGCCGGAGAACCCGGTATTCGTTCAAAGCTGATCGAAGCCACAAATAAATATAAAAAATATTAAGCACATTTGCCCCATAAGCTTTGCTTATGGGGCGCATATTTTTGTTTGTTTTGATAAACGAACTGAAAAAGGATTAATTGCCTCTCAGGCAAGGGATGCCGATTTCGGGGGAAATCATGAACACAAAAATCAAATCAACAATTCTGGCAACTTCACTTTTGATTTTAGCGGCTTGTTCGCAAAAAAACGATACACCCACAGAATCTGAACTCTTGGCGCAAAATATAGTTGGGGGCGCCGTAGCTTCAGAATCTTTTCAAAAAGAAAACGGAGTCGTAGCACTTGTGATCAATTCTGAAGATGGCCAGGGGATATGTACCGGCACCCTCATCTCTAAGCGGATTGTCCTGACAGCCGCCCACTGTCTGGATGGCTCAGGCGCTGCGATACAGTCGATTGCGGTTGTGTTCACAACTGATGTTTCGAATGCCACAGCAGAAACCATCCGATTCGGCGTCAAAGGCCGAGTGCATGAGGATTTCCTGAGTTCAGCCGGCGGCCTCGGCGCCTGGAATGACATTGCCTTATTGAAACTTAATGAAGATGCGCCTGCAGATGTAAAGTTCGCAAAATTGCCTTCGGTAGTGTCGCTGCCGTTAAAAGTGCGCACTTCACTTATTCAGGCGGGCTTCGGCAGAACCGAAGCGTCTCGCACATCAACCACGGCCACTTCAGGTGTACTTAAACAGGTTGCCGGAATCGAAGTCTTAAAATTAGTCGGCGGTGGCAAAGAGATGCACTTAAGAGAAAATGGAAAAGGTTCGTGCAACGGTGATTCAGGCGGCCCGGCATTTGTCAAAATCAATGGTAAACTCACTCAAGTTGGAATTAACAGCCGCGGTACCGACCCTGCCAGTTGTATTGGTGTAGGAGTATTTACGACTGTGTCTGCGCACTTGGCCTGGATCCAAAAGAACTCTGAACTCTTGCTTGCGGAAGAGACGGTTCCAACTCCACCTACTGCAGAGTAATTTTATTGATGATATCCGCAATCGCAGCCGGTTGATCCAGCCAGATGCGATGACCTGAAGAAATCCTTTCATAACCTGAAAGGATTTCTTTATTTTCAAGATCGTCAGCAATCGCGCAGAATTTGGGATCACGTTCGCCGACGACCCAGGTTATCTTTTGATTGTGCTCACGGATAAGTTCGGAATAATCGTTTTGCCGCCCCAGCGACCACTCGAAAAGGGCAAGTTTCAATTTCGTTAAATCATATCTTGCAACATCACGTACGGGTTCATTTCCGCTGCCGGCAAATACCGGCTGTGCATTCCACAATTTCTGTAATTCTGGCCAATTTTCATGGTTAATTTTGCCAGCCCATTTCTCGTCCGACTCAACTCGCAGGTTTTTACTTTGCGGGTCGGTAAGGCCGGGATGAGTTGAAAGAAATATGTAGTGATCAAACTGTTTTGAATTTTTGCTCAACAGCCGTAAGCCAAGTCTTCCGCCCAATGAGTATCCCAGAAAAATTTTTTTGCCATTGGTATCTGCAAAGGATGACGTGCCAATCACTGGCTTGTGTGAAAAGAGATCCTCTGCAACAAAGTCAAACCCCGGAAGTAAATTTTTAAGGGTGTTCCAGTCGGAAGCGCAGCCAAAAAACCCGTGAACGGCATAAACTACGGCCTTTTGCACAGCATGTCCCATTCATTCCAGAACAGGTCGGTTTGTTCGGCCTCTGGCAATACTTCAATAACATTCAGTTGAGCTCCCGGATTTTCAAGCTGATTCAGCCCCTCAATCGTCGTTATTTGAATATAATTCCAGTTCCACATTTTTGCCCAGTGAAAGAATTGTGTTGAATGAGAATTAACGAATTTTTTATTTTTAAAAACCCTTTTGAATATCTGGCCACCGAAATTATTTAGCACCACGATATTCCGCTTATTGCCGTTCAATTGCGGACTTAACCCCAGCGCTGCCAGATCATAAAGTGCGGTTAAATCGCCAACATAACAGAACGACTTTGCCGCCTTTTCAGACCAGCCCAGATAAGTTGAAATTTGCCCGTCAATTCCGTTTGCTCCGCGATTGGCGTAGACTTCAACCGAACGGCTATCTGCGAACTCATCCCAGTTTCTGATCGGAAGCGAATTACCAAGGTAAACCGGGCTATCTGAAACAACTTCGGCAATCTGCTTTGTAAAATTCTGCTCACTCAACGGGTACTTAGCCAGCAATTTTTGCTTTTCGGCCTGAAGATTTTCGTCGAGCTTTTTTATCTGTTGCAATTTATCTGATTGAAATTCAATTAATGCAGTCTGCAAGGCCTCTAGACCTAACATTTCAGAATTTCTTGCGAGCCCCGAAAATTCTAAAGCGGAAAAATTAAAAACGGGAATCTCGCAGAACTCTTTTTCGAGATCGCGCCAGAACCTCAAAGTGGGCACGCTGCCAATCCGGATGACTGAATCGCACAGATTCATCTGAAATAATTTTCGACTTAATTCAGATGACTGAATCAGCAGAGATTGCAGTTGCGGAATGTTTTTCATTTGGCTGAGTGACTCTGCATAGACAGGGGCCCTGACCCGGAGGAGAAACTCCAGCACCGGCTGTTGATAACTCTGAGGAAAATCCCCGAGAATTATTAACGGGGCTTTGCAGACATTCTTCATTTTTAATTTTGAAGGCGGGGCTGAAACTATATCCAGCTTCGGCAGAATTTCAACCGGACTTGGAAGGTCGATGAGGGGCTCATCAAAAGCAACATTCAGATGCAGTGGCTTTTTCAGGCTCCACTTAAAAGTACAGTTACCCGAGTGAACATCGAGGTCGTAAACGGTTTCAACATACGTCGAGTAAAGCCCCGGCTGCTGAATCGTCTGTGGCGAACCCGTGCCGCGGTAAGCTTTTGGACGATCTGCCGTGACTAAAATCATCGGAAGCCCCTGATAGTGGGCTTCGATCACGGCCGGCAGCAGTTCAGCTGCAGCCGTGCCCGAGGTAGTTAAGACGGCAACAGGTTTTCCGCTTGCCCTCATCAACCCAAGCGCAAAAAACGCGGCACTCCGCTCTTCAAAAAACTGAAAAATTTTAAATTCTGGCAAGTTCTCAAGATTCAGAACAAGGGGTGCATTTCTTGCGCCGGCACAAACGACAAGATGTTCGGTGCCCGCCTGTTTTAAAACCGAATAGACCATGCGGGAAAGGTCAGTATTCGTCATTGATAAGTCCCAGCATTTTTTTTACTGAATTGCGTTTGTTTTCAAGCTCGATGACTTCGTGTTCATATTTACTGTCTCGGGTAACACCACAGCCGGAAAAAATTTCTAGTTTTGATTCATCAAAAAACATGTTTCGGATTGCAACAACACAGCTTACGTTGTCTTTTTCAACCACTGCAAAGGGCGCTGCGAAGGTGCTTCGCAGGGTCTGAAGGGAAAATTCTGAAAATTCTTTAAGCTTTTCTTCGCTATGCGGGTAGATACCCATTGCCGATGTCGGATGTAAAATATTAATAACTTCAAAAACCTGTTCAATGTCATCGGCTTCCAGTTGAAACTCAGTCACCAAGTGCAATAAATATTTGAGCTCGAGTACATCGGTGGGCCCTTGAATACTTTTCGAAACGAAACTGAGGCGACTCAATTTTTCAGTTAAATCATCAATAACCAACTGATGCTCATTTCTGATTTTGGTATCAGAAAGCAAATCAATATCAGCGCCTTCGGCGCGAGCTACAGTTCCGGCAAGCGCTACTGTATGCAACTGGTGATCAAGACGTGACCACTGCGCAAGCACCTCAGGAGTGTGCCCGACATAACCTTTTCGATTTTCAAAAAAACCGTATGACCAGCCGAAAGTATCAAGTTGAATTAAATTCCGAATACACCAAACCAGATTTTCAACTGAGAATTCGGTAACGCCGTGTTGTCGGATAATCGGAACTGCTTTATACAAAGAGGCATCGTTAAAATTTTTCTGACTCCAGTCGTACTGACTTCTGAAATCTGATTCATTGATTACGGCCCAATCCACTTTTGGCATTAAAGCGATCTGAGCTGCCAAAAAGCTTATAAATTCTTCCCTGTCGTACAGGGCCGAATTCTGGGCAGAATAAACAGCTTTTTGAGATAAATCTCTATCGTCTCTCAGAAAATCCCAGAAATTAGGCTTATAAAGAAGGGTAGAATGCTTTAAAAGCGCTTTCTGAACTGATTCGTGCCCTTCAAATGGCCCGACGAATACTTTAAAAAGATCAGGGCCAATCTGAAGAAAGGCGCCGTGTATTAAAAAGTCTTTGATGTTTAAGCCTGTCATGCTAGTTTTCCTTACCACATTCCAATACGTTAATGGAATGAAAAACTCACAAACTGGAATTTGAAAATATGGTAGTTGAAATAGGTAAAATTCAGATTGGTGGACCTCGCTTTACAGTTATTGCGGGCCCATGCTCAGTCGAATCAGAACTGCAATTTCAATCCACCGCACAATCCGTTAAAAATGCCGGCGCCAGTGTTCTTCGCGGCGGAATCTGGAAAATGCGAACTTCGCAAAAAGCCTTTCAGGGGCTGGGCCGGGAATCTTTTGAACTTATAAAGCGTATTAAATCCGAAGTTGGCCTGCCGCTGGTTTCTGAAATTACCGATATCCGTCAAATTGAAGAGGTTGCCGATGTGGTCGACGCTTATCAGGTCGGCGCGCGAAACATGCACAATTATTCTTTACTGAAAGAACTGGGCAGACAGCCAAAGCCGGTTTTACTCAAACGCAATTTTTCCGCTTTTATCGATGAGTGGCTAAAAGCCGCAGACTACATTACGTCTGGCGGAAACACGCAGGTTATTCTTTGTGAGCGCGGAATTCGCACCTTTGAAACAGCTACACGCAATACCCTCGATCTCAATGCCGTTGTTTATGCTAAAAAACATTCCGGTCTTCCGGTCATAGTTGATCCTTCACATGCGGTCGGAATTGCCGACCTGGTACCGCAACTTTGCTATGCGGCGGCCGCGGCCGGGGCCGATGGAATAATGGTGGAAGTTCATCCGAAACCGGCGGAAGCTCTGTCTGACGGCCCACAGGCCCTGAACTTCAAGGATTTCGACGTTATGATGAAGCAACTCGAAAAAGTACTTTTCGCATTCGACAGGACATTGAATATATTATGAATCATTCGCCCAATCCGGAAATCATTCACTCGATGTTTTCTAAAGTGGCTGCAAAATATGACCGTGCCAACTCGGTATTGTCGGTCGGGATTCATCACCTTTGGCGGAAAAAATTAGTTTTTCTGTCCGGCGCACAATCAGGACAAAAAATTCTCGACTGCGCAACCGGCACCGGCGACCTCGCCATCAGTTTCAAAAAAGCAGTTGGGCCGACCGGACAGGTTACAGGAACTGATTTCTGTGCAGACATGCTCAAAACCGCTCCCGCAAAAGCAAAATCCAAAAATCTGGAAATTTCATTTGAACAGGCCGATGTTACGAAACTGCAATACAGTGATAATCAATACGATATTACAAGTATTTCATTCGGTATCAGAAATGTCGGTGATCCGGTAAAAGCCCTTGCTGAAATGGCGCGAGTTACGAAACCGGGCGGTCGGGTTATGGTTCTCGAATTCGGTCAGATGCAAACGCCAATTATCAAAGATTTATACAATTTATATTCTGAAAAGGTGCTGCCTAAGATCGGCGGACTGGTTACGGGCGAACAAGACGCCTACAATTATCTGCAAAAATCCTCGGCTGCATTTCCGTGTCGCGAAGGTTTTCTGGAGCTGATGAAAAAATCAGACTGTTTCACTGAAACAAATTTTGCGTCTGTGAGTTTTGGCATTGCTTATATTTATACCGGGGTAGTGAAATGAAATTTTTAATACTGGCATTGGTGGTTTTAAATTTAGATGTTTTACATGCGCAGGAACTGCCGCTTTACTACGGCAGTGAATTTCTGACAGCTTATCAGGATCACAGCCTTAAAAATGAAGAATTAAAAAATAGTCTCTTTCTGATTCTAAGCGGCGGACACGTAAAAAAAGATCATGCGGCCGACACCATCATACCGAACTGCAACTCAACCGGCGCCGAAGAAGCCTCAAATATAAAATGCACTGAACACCGGGCCCTTGGTTATACAAAAGCCCGTGAAAAACTTTTCGGTCGGCTCTATCTCAAAAATTCGGTCGGCGTTTATTCAGTTACAGATGTTTACTGCGAGCGAACCTACACCGATGCCGACTTCGGGGACCGCCCCACTTTCGGACCAGATTTGGTTCCGAGTTCAGGCAACATCATCAACACAGAACACACTTGGCCACAAAGTCGTTTTACCGGCAGATTTTCGCGAGAAATGCAGAAGTCTGATCTTCATCATTTGTTCCCAACCGATTCTGAAATGAATTCGCGCCGGGGCTCTTTGCGGTTCGGTAACGTCGTTAAAGAAGTTGAGCCGCTGAAATGCCCCATGAACAGACTTGGTCACCAGGCTGAAGGTGGAATTATTTTTGAAGTTCCGAAAGCTCAACGGGGCAATACTGCACGCGCCATTTTTTATTTTGCAACCCGGTATCAGATGAAAATTTCGCCGCCTGAGGAAACCGCGCTTCGGCAGTGGAACGTCGACGACCCGGTAGATGCCGAAGAATACGTGCACAATCAGCAAATTGAAGAGTTACAGGGCAACCGCAATCCCTATATTGATTTTGCGGACTTAATCAATCGAATCGAAAGTTTTCAATAACGACTGTCTCAAAATTGTGAATTTCATTGAGAAAAATCGAGTCAAACTAGTACTGCACTGGACTATCGTCCAATAAAGTTCAAATCGGTTTTAAATCGGCCGGTTTCAGGCCGATAAACCGAGTATGAAAAAATATTATTTTATCTTCGGCGTGCTCGGACTATTGATCGGCTATTTTTCTAAACTGGATTTCTGGTTCGAAGACGGACGCGATGCTTTTTTTCCGATTACTCAAGCGCAATTAAAAAAGAAGAAAGCGGCGCAGGCCGTTCCTGATGCGCCGGCCGTAGCGCCTCAGAATGCCGACGCTGCGACGACAAAAACTCCGGCTCCGATTGCTGATCTTGAAAATCTGTCGCAGTTCGAACTGTTTCATCAGCTCTACAATTCAAAAGTATTAGTATCTCCAGGCAGCCATGCTGTTTACTTCGAAAAAATAAAAAACCGGATCAATTCAAAGTACCCGACGCCCGTTCAGTCAGAGCATCGAACCGCGTATGAAAAAGAAGTGGCAAATCGCCTTGGTCTTCTTAAAGCGATGTCGCAGTTCTGGCCAACGCCGAAAGAAGTTTCAGTGAACCAGAAAGAAATAAAGCAGTTCTTTCACGGTATTGCCCGAAACAAAGAAGAAAATTTTATGGTACGTCGTCAGGCTTTTAAAAATTGGCTGACGTTCGGCAATTCGGTTGCCCAGAGTGAAAAAACTCAGCTCTTAGCCAGCGCCGATTCGAAGTTACTGCATCTGATCTCGTTGTCGGACGAAAATTTAATTCAATCGCTAACAGAAAGTGCAGAGTAATACCTATGAAATTTCTGCCATTATTTATTATTTGTTTTTCGCTCGCTTACTACTTCACAGATAATACTTACACTCAGGCCAGTATCGGCCGCGAGCCAAGTTCTGAACCTGCAGCTGAAACGCGGAACAGTTACTCAAATCTGCCCTGCCCGAGTGAAGCCGATTTTATGGTGTGGTCGAAAGAACTTAATATGGATCCAATTGAAGGACCAAGTCTCGATGGCGGTTGCAAAGTTAAAAACTATCGAGTTCAAATGGCGCAGGCCTTGAATCTTGCGCGCCAGATAAAAATCAGTTTTCCAAAAAACTGGGCCCCGACCGTGCAGCCTGAAATCATGAATTCCTATAACTATATCAAACAAAATACGAATCAGCTCCGTATTGATTTGTCGCAAACAAGTTCGATTGCCCGTAACTTAATAGCAAAAAAACAAATTCAACTGGGAAGTTTATTTTTTAAAGAAGAGCCGCTGGAAGCCATTAGCGTACTCATTCACGAAGCCCGGCATTCTGACAAACGCGATCAGAGCCACACGCTCTGCAGAATCGGCGACATACCCAAAACTCAGGGCGGCTGCGACAGCTATTTCTCCAACAAAGCCGAAAATGCCGGAGCCTAT
>JANOJH010000101.1:0-1338 GCA_031408135.1 Bdellovibrio sp.
GCCTCGTCCATCAAAGAACAAGGCAATGATGCCAAACTCCCTCGAAATACTGGTGAGTTCTTCTTTCGCCCTGAAGATAGACCAGTTTGCTCTTAGATAACCTCCGTCTTTCGTGCCATCAGAGAATCCCAACATGATCGTTTGCTTGTTGTCCCGAGATTTGAGATGATCGCGATAAGCTGGAATGGAATACAAACTGCGCATCACCTTATGGGCGTTGGCTAAGTCTTCTATACTTTCAAAAAGCGGAACGATATCAAGGGGAAGCTGATCGTTTTTTCCAACCAGTAGTTTTGAGAGTTTGAAGACTTCAATGACGCTAAGGGCTGTCCCACAGTTGCTTATTACATATCGGTGACAACCTGATTCGCCATTGAGCTGTTGTATAGTTTGTATAGCCTTAAAGCTCCTGATCATTTCTTCCATGAACGGCTCCTCGACATCCAGGAAAACCGGATCAATTGAAATTTTCAGAAGATACTGAATTTGAGAATTTTCATCCAACGCATTAAACTCAGGTTCTGCTAAACCCAAATTTTTTCCGTTGAGCATTCTAATAATGTATTGCCAGAGTAGATGATGCTTTTTACTTTCCTGCCGTACATCCAGACTGGCAAAGTAAAAGCCAAAAGCGCGAAGCTTCACAATAAAGATGTCAAGTAAGTCAAGGAATAGACCGTCATGTTCTTGCAATAAAATCTCTCTGGCCTGCAAAAGTTGTTGTTCCAATTCAGCGGCTTGTGCGTAGGGATTTTTCCCGCCAACTAATGTCTGATAGATGCGCTGTTCTGCTTCCGTGATCAAAGTATCAACTCCTTTGAATGTTAATCTACGTTTCAAAAAACGTAAGTCGCGATGGTAACAACGAAGAATGGTTTCGCGCAGACGTTGCGCAACTTTAATGGTAATGTCATGTGTCACAAAAGGGTTTCCATCACGGTCGCCACCGGGCCAAAAACCAATTCGCACTAGCTGGTTGTTTTTCCAATCGATGAGAGGTGTATTCAGTCCCTCGGCCAATTGTTTAATGATATCCGGAATAGCCTGGTAAAAAACAAATTCCAGGTCCCGTTTTGGCAATTATCACTGACCTTGAAGAAGCAATCCGTGAAAATAATGTCGACCATATTAACTTGTTGCTTCAGCAATTAGGAAAAACTGCTTTCTTCAAAAGAGAAAAGCCAACCCCCTATGATGAAGCCATCAGTTTGTGCTGGTATCTGGAATTTGTTTTTTACCAGGCTATTCCGGATATCATTAAACAATTGGCCGAGGGACTGAATACACCTCTCATCGATTGGAAAAACAACCAGCTAGTGCGAATTGGTTTTTGGCCCG
>JANOJH010000019.1:0-1427 GCA_031408135.1 Bdellovibrio sp.
CCGAACTGTCCGGTTTTATTAAGGAGTTCAGCCGCTACCGATGTTGCTGATTTGATGGCTTGCATGTGTGTCATGCCATACTTTACATAAAATCCAAACTCACGTGCTTGCGGAATTTTATGCCAGTCGAATCCACCAGCATCTGTACCAAAAGCAATCTTAACTCCTTTCTGCAAAGCCTTTTTAAAAATCGCTTGTGTCCCCTGATACATTTGCAAATAACTCACCGCTCCCAGCTTGGCTCTTTCTTCTGCAACATAATCCAGCGCAGTAAGCGTAGGAACCCAAAATGCACCTTTCGAAATAAATAAATCCATACACTCTTCATTCATAGCCGAGCCATGTTCAATTGTGCGCGCCCCAGCTTTCAAAGCATAGAGAATTCCATCGGGTGTCATAGCGTGTGCGGCCAGCATTCTTCTGGACTTAATAGTTTCATCTGCAATTGCCTCGATTTCTGCGTCCGTGAAATTTCGCAAGCTTCCAAACGAACCATCAGCTTTGCGGAAGTAACTGCGATCTGCATAAATCTTAATCCAATCAGCTCCGTAGCTAATTTGTTCGCGCACTGCCCTGCGCGCTTCATCGGCACCCGTCACTTCCTGAATACCTTTTGGCATGTGCAATTCCCAACTGTATTCGCCATTGCCAATGCTGTAATGGCCGGTGGTATTAATCGCACGCGTTGACACAAACATTCGCGGCCCAACAATCACTCCGTTGTTAATTGCTTTTTTTAAATCTACATCGGCATACATGGCTCCTTCAGTTTCTACATCTCGAATGGTAGTGAAGCCATTCATCAATGCGACTTTGCAGGCCACACTTGCTCGAAGTGTTCTATACGGAATACTTTCTTTTAATAATTGTGCGTCATATTCCTCTGAAGTAATATCTCCTTGCAACAAAACGTGGGTATGACAATCGATAAGGCCCGGTAACACGGTTTTGGTAGACAAGTCAATCACAGTTGCCTTAGCAGGAATCTTGTCCCATTCAACAATATCTTTAATGAGATTGCCTTCTACCACAATTGCTTTTTTGCCCAAGGGCAGATCAGATTTTCCATCAATTAATTGTCCGCATTTGATCACGGTAGTTTGAGCAGCGACTTCAACACTTAGAATGGTGAGAAGGAAATAAAATAATTTTTTCATTGGAGGAAGGAAGTAAGGTCTTGACTTTAGATTTTCAAATAAACTTTCGATGTTAATCATTTCTGTTTCCAGAATCAAGAATCTATTATTCCATGCCTGTCATCCAGCATCTTTTAATTACTTTTGCGGCCTAAAATATTTATCATGAAATATGACGTTTACGGCATTGGAAATGCCATTGTAGATATTATTACCGAAGTAGAATATGATTTTTTTTCTAAGAATGAGGTTGAGAAAGGTGTGATGACGCTAGTGGATGAAAGGCGACAA
>JANOJH010000162.1:0-4781 GCA_031408135.1 Bdellovibrio sp.
CCCACGCCACAAAAACCCGGAATCTTATTTTTTTAAATTTCTCTGCTAATAATATATAATTTTTTTTGCAGATTCATCAGCTGCTTGTCGTGGATGCGATCAAATGCCCGCCATTCATTATTCAAAGTTTTGACTTCTATCAATAAAATCTGATCTTCTTTTTCAAAAATCAGATCAATTTCAGCGATGATGGTTTTTAAACCCTGAAAACAAAGTGACCAGTTTTTTGTCTGTAAAAGCCGAATAACCGAGAGTTCTGCCTGATGACCGCGCCTCTGCGATATATTTAACCTACCGGAGATATTCTTTGACGCCGGAGAAACTTTGGCGATGCCACTTACTCGGACCCACTGCCTGAATCTGCTTTCGGTGGAATAAAGTACCGTAGCCTTTGTGTTTTTCAAATCCATACTGACCCAATTCACCCGCCAGTTCGGTCATAAACTGATCTCGGGCGACCTTCGCTACAATAGACGCTGCAGATATCAGACGCAGCTTCTCGTCGCCTCTAACGATAGGCCGCTGTTCGAAAGATCCCATATCCGGAACTTGTTGCAGCCCATCCACGAGAATAGTTCCGCTTTTGATTTGTAATAGTTGAATCGCTCTTCGCATGGCTAGTAGCGAGGCCTGCAGAATATTCAGCTCATCAATTTCTTCAACACTGGCCCAGCCAATACCGACTAAGTGATGTTGGTGAATACTTAAGGACAGTTTGCTGCGTTGGTCGTGATCGAGTTGTTTTGAATCTTTGTATTTTCGGGTGTCTGTTTTAGAATTGAAGATGACAGCCGCAGCCGTAACCGGGCCCGCAAGACAACCCCGCCCCACTTCATCAACCCCGATGTGCGGGGTTGGAAGAAGAGAGAAGTCATATTTCTTCATGTGTTGATTTAGGATTTAAACTTTAGCGTCTGGAGAAGCTAATTCAGATTCGATACGCGCAGCTTTACCATCTAAACCACGTAAGTAGTAGAGTTTTGCTCTGCGGACTTTACCATGACTCACAACTTCAACTGAATCGATTGCCGGTGAATTGAACGGGAAAGTTCTTTCAACACCAACACCCGCAGAAATTTTGCGAACTGTGAATGTTTTGTGAGCATGACCTTGAATTTTAGTTACAACACCTTTGTAAAGCTGAACGCGTTCTTTTTCGCCTTCGATTACTTTAACGTAAACGTTTACTGTATCGCCTGCGCTGAATGGCGCCATTTTCGCATTATTTGTTTTAGCTGTAACACGTTTAACTAGGTTGGTTTCTTTTCCGGCAAAACCTGAAGCTGTCGATTTTTTAGTTTTAGCTTTTGCTGTCTTAGTTGTTTCTTTAGTTTTTGCCTTAGCCATATTAATCACCCTATTTTTTATAGAAAATCCATTAAAAGAGAATATGAATTATCATGATCCCAGTAGGCGGTCAAGACAGATACTAACTGCGGATCGAACACTCAAATGGCGGTAATCGTCTTTTGAATTACCCTTGATGGGCTGTAAAATGCCATAGCAGCTCTGGATGAAATCGGGTGTCAGGCCGAACCCCGTACCGAAGACCAGAAAATAGGGCTGCTCTTCGGTTTCGAGCGCCTCTTTAAAGCCTGAAAAGGTGAAGGATTTCTGACCTTCCTGGGTTCGGGCACTGGTCACGATAACCCGGGCGTTTTCATGTCCCCAGTCGCGCATGGCCTGTGGCAGGTTTTCGGCCGTGCGCAGGTCGCGGAGTGCTGTTTTCCGCATTGGATTGAACTTCGAACCTTCGCCCACATTCCAGTGATCAAGGACCCTTTCCACGAACATCAACTGCTCCTGAATCGGGTGTATAATGTAATAGCGATCAACGCCGTAAACTCGGCAGGCTCTTGCAATGTCATGAATATCAAAGTTGGTAACGTTCGTTGCAACAAGGTCGCCTACGCGGTCTTTTGTGGGGTAATGCATAAGGGCTACGGCGAGTGGAGCTTTACGTTTCATTTTTTAATTAAATCCGGTCTTTTTTTAAATGTGACCTGTACCGCCATCACCCGTTTCCATTCTGCAATTTTCTGATGGTTCCCTGAAAGCAGTACCTCAGGTACTTCCTGTTCATTCCAGATCTGGGGCCGCGTATACTGCGGGGCTTCGAGCAGGCTGTTTTTAAAAGTGTCTTCTTTTGCGGAGTCCAGATTACCGAGCACACCGGGCACAAACCTCGCCATAGATTCAATAAAGACCAAGGCCGGCAATTCACCGCCGGAAAGCACGTAATTTCCGATCGAAATTTCCTGATCCACATAGAGGTCGATGAATCGCTGATCGATTCCGCCGTAGCGGCCACAGATCAGAATTATTTCAGCATCTTTTGAGGCTTCTTCGTTAGCAAACTGGTAAACCAATTCCTGTTCGAGCAGTTTTCCCTGGGGGCTGAAATAGATAACGTATTGATCGATGTTGTCATTTTTAATGGACAAGTAGGCCTTTTCAAGAATGTCGGCTCTGATCAACATACCGTCGCCACCGCCGTAAGGGGCGTCATCGACTGACTTGTAAGGGTTGTCGGAAAAGTCGCGCAGGTTAATCAAGTCAACCTCAAGTAGACTTAAGCCAATCGCTTTTGCGATGACCGCGTCCTGCAGATAATTTTCAATCAGGCCAGGGAACAATGTGATTATTTTTATTTTAATTTTGCTCATCTTTGACCTGCTTCGTTTATTTCAAGTAAGCCTTCAGGAAGGCTCATCTCGATAACCTTATTGTCATGATCGATTCGAGTTACAAATTCCTTCACGAACGGAATTTCATAACTTTTGTCATTTGAGTTTACGACCAGTAAATCCTGTATTCCGTTTGAAGAAAAAGATTCGACTGCACCCACAACGCCGAGCACTTTATCTTTCACTGTGTAATTCAGAAGTTCAACCAGATAAAAAGCTTCACCCGGCTGAGAAATAAACAACTGACTTGCAACGCGCACGTCTGCACCTTTAAGCTCTTCGGCCCGATTGCGATCAGTTACTGCTTCCAAATTAGCAATGAAGCCTTTTTTAAACGGCTTCGCGCGATTGATAATGAATTTGTTTTCATTCAGATAAATCTCTTTGAGTTTTGGCACCCAGCTGGCATCGCCTGAAAAGACAAAACAATAGATGTCGCCCTTGATGCCGTGAGCATCGAGAACTTTTCCAATCAGGGTTAGAGATTTATTATCTTTAGTCATATTTTTTCCAAAAAAAAAGGAGCTGTTAAGCTCCTTTTAAACTCATTATTTAATCCCGTACCTATTCAACGATATCCAGGTGGTAACGTTTGTTAAGCTTAGTTCCCGCAGCTCTTATAATTGTTCTCATAGCTGCAGCTGTTTTTCCCTGTTTACCAATAACTTTACCGAGATCTTCTTTATCAACTTTTAAAGCTAACAAAGTTGTTTGCTGACCCGGAATTTCATCAACGATTACGTTATCCGGTTTATCAACCAACGACTTCGCCATATGCTCTACTAGTTCTCTTAAATTATCCATTTTTTCTCCCACATCTCTGTCATAACTTTAGTAAACAAAAGATTGTGATGACAACTGTTATTTTAAATTTCTTTAAAATTAACGGAAGACTTAACAACTCTTAAGCTTTCGCCTTTTTAGCAGTCGCTTTAGCTTGTTTTTTTGACGGCTTAGTTGTTACGCCGGCTAGTTTCAAAACGTGTCGAACTGTATCTGAAGGTTGCGCACCTTTAGTTAACCATTCTTTAGCTTTTTCAACATTCAAAGTTACTTTTTGCTGTTTACCCATTGGAGTTGGAATGTAAGTTCCCAAAACTTCAATGAACTTACCAGTTACGTATTTACGAGAATCTGCCACAGTGATTCTGTATGCAGGATCATGCTTTTTACCAACGCGAGCTAAACGAATAACGACCATGAGAATACCTTCCTTATAAAGCGAACAAGACAAGATTTATAACCTAATTGAGTTTTATTTCAAATGATTTTATCAAAATATGGATAAATTGCCTCTAAAATGGAAATTTCATAGGACCTTTTGCGTTTCGCATAGATTTTCCCATTCCCATCTTGCCCATTCCGGCCATCATACCGGACATCATTTTCTTAGCTTCTTCGAACTGTTTGACGAGCTTATTCACGTCCTGAACCTTCGTCCCGCTTCCCAAAGCTATCCTTTGACGCCTTGAGCCATTCAGGATCCGGTGATCTTCCCGCTCTTGAACAGTCATCGAATTGATAATCGCTTCGATTTTTTTCATTTCATCATCGGGTGGAGACATGTTTTTCATTTGTTTCGATATTTCGCCCATCCCCGGTAAGAACTTAAGCATGGATTCGATGCCGCCAAGCTTTTTCAACTGCTGAATCTGCACTAGGAAATCCGTTAATGTGAACTGATTGCTCATCATTTTACGAGCGGATTTTTCAGCTTCCTTCTCGTCCATAACCTCTTGGGCTTTTTCGACGAGACTTAAAACGTCTCCCATGTCGAGAATCCGACCAGCCAAACGGTCCGGATGAAAAACTTCAAGGGCCGAAACTTTTTCGCCCACACCCATAAACTTAATCGGAATCCCGGTCATTTCACGGATGGATAAAGCAGCACCTCCGCGGGCATCGCCGTCTACTTTCGTCAGCACAAGACCGGTAAGACTTAGGCGCTGGTGAAAGGTTTCAGCAACACTTACCGCCTGCTGCCCCAGCATAGCATCTGCCACCAGCAGAATTTCAGTCGGCGTAATTATTTTTTTTAAATTTTCAAGCTCGGTCATCAATTGATCATCGATCTGCAAACGGCCAGCCGTATCG
>JANOJH010000227.1:0-1300 GCA_031408135.1 Bdellovibrio sp.
GAAGTGCGACTTGGAAGGGAACCTATATATATCCCGATACGGCAAAGGCACTATTGTTATAGTTACCCCGGATGGAGAAATCGCCCGCGAGGTTGAGTTGAAGGGAAAGAACGTAAGCAACATCACCTTTGGTGGCAAGGACGGCCGCACCTGCTATGTTACCTTGCAGGATCGTAAGTGTGTGGAAACTTTCCGTTCTGAGATTCCGGGCAAGAAGTGGAGGTGATACCTTACCTCCAACCCCTCTTCAAAATAGAGAGGAGAGGTGGTTCCCTTCTCCTTCAGGAGAAGGGCGGGGATGAGGTGATTAAAAAAATTATTTTATCGAACCTGTCCTGTTTTTAAAAACACATTCGTCTTCGGGATATATGTTCAACTAAAACTAATTACAATGGAAAAGTTCATGCTTATTTTTCACGGAGGCAGCGACATTGCGCCTGAAATGCAATCGCCTGAAGCCATGCAAAATCACATGCAAAAGTGGTTTGCCTGGGTAGAAAAACTTAGAAAAGAAGGCCGCTATGAAGGCGGTGAACCCCTTGAGCCCCGCGGTAAATTTGTGAGCGGCCCAAAACAAGTAGTTACGGATGGTCCTTTCGCGGAAAGCAAGGAATTGGTCGGTGGCTATTTTATAGTCAACGCAAAAGATCTGGATGATGCCGTGGCTCTCACAAAAGATTATCCTGATTTTATCTTTAATGGCAAAGTGCAGGTGCGGCCTATCCAAAAAATGGATATGTAGTTTGTGGGACAAGAAGAAAAAGTTCAACAACTGGCTGGCCATCTTTTCCGTCACGAGGCGGGCAAGATGGCCGCTGTGTTGACGCGCCTGTTAGGATTTCAAAACATTGAACTGGCGGAAGACATTGTACATGATGCTTTGCTGAAAGCATTGAACACCTGGAAGTATCAAGGCATACCCGATAACCCATCGGCATGGCTTTATCGCACAGCCAAGAACAAAGCCATCGATCTGTTGCGCAAGCAACAAGTACTTAAGAAAATTGAAGGAGATCTTGCGCGCGAGTTGAAGTCGGAATGGACACTAGCACCAACTGTCCAACACTTGTTTCTTGAAAATGAAATTGAAGACAGTCAGTTGCGAATGATATTTGCATGTTGCCATCCAGCCATTCCCTATGAATCTCAAATTGCATTAACACTTAAAACACTTTGCGGACTAAGTGTAAATGAAATAGCGCGCGGGTTTCTCACCACGGAAGAAACCATTTCAAAGCGCTTGTATCGAGCCAAGGAAAAAATCAGATCTGAGAAGATTGAATTGGAATCACCTACAGAA
>JANOJH010000180.1:0-4506 GCA_031408135.1 Bdellovibrio sp.
GCTCTACGCTTCAGATTGTCATAAAGTCGAAGACCGCGCCGAAATGCAATTAATTGGTCACTAACGTTGCTTGTAGACCGCAAGATAGCCGTCAATTCATGAAAATAGAGCTGCTCGAACTCATTCTTTTCGCTAATTTCCGCAAAACCGCCGGATTTGATTTCAAATATTTCATTTATTCCCGAAAATGTGACTTTTTCCCAACTCGAAAGATTTTCAAAAACGTTTTTTACACATGTTTGCGGCGATTTTCCTGACTTCATCAGCAGAATTAGTCTTTCAATTATGTGCAAATGTATCCTTTCGAAGGTTTTTTCTCTGAAAAAGCGGATTATTTTATCGAAAAGTATTAATGTTCCCAGAATTACGCCGATATAAATAAGGATAGCGGGTAAGAGTTCTTTGAAAATCAGATAAAAGTAGAACGGTAACTGTAGAAAATAGAACGCTGAATTTAATTTTGATCTTGAAAGCACATCTATTTTCTCAAGAAGAGACAGGTTTCGATGTACAAACGCAATTCCGAACATCGAAATTATAAGTTGAATCAACATTGATGCCTCCAATTTCCAAAATAATGACCGCAAAATTGGTGCAAGAAAAAAAAGTGTTGACGAACCTCGTCGAATTATTAACAATTTTATTAAGGAAGACTGAAAAGTCGAAAACAACAACAACTGTGACTTTAGAAATAGAGTCACTACCGATAGGAGCAACACATGGCTAAGAAAAAAGCGAAAAAAGTAGTTAAGAAAGCTAAAAAGACTGCAAAAAAAGCTACTAAAAAGAAAAAGAAGTAGTTAGTTTTGTAAAGCGGTAAGCTTTCGAAACCCTAGGCCTTAAAAGCCTAGGGTTTTTTCTTTTTAAAAGTCTAAAAAATTATTTCAATAAAAAATCAGCGGCTTCGCTAAACCATTAAGATCGCTAGTAAAAATAGGTAATACCCACAGCACCCGAAGGAATTATTGTAGCTTTGTTCAATTCCGTCATTAACACCAACTCAGCATAGAAATTTACACCTGCAAGCTCGCCCTCGAGCTGATTATATTCAGCGCCAACACTCGACACCAAAAAATCCGCTTCGAATTTTCCGCTTTTCAAATCTTTTTCCGAAAAAATTCTGCGTAAGACATCCGAGTCTTTCGCAAGCAAAGTGTTACCTGACGAGCTCAACCACTTCGTGTAACCGAGCTTTCCGTAAGGCGATAAATACCTGGCCTCAAGGTTGCGTTTATAAAGAAAATTAAAAGAACTGTAGCTTGGTCCAGCCCCGAGCCCGATTACCAATGCGTTTTCCGGATCAAGGTTCAATTCCGAATTAATCCCCAAGACGCCGTTCGATCCGCCCATCGAAACACCGAATCCGAATTTCTTGTGTCGCTTTAGATCTAGGTTAGAAGAATAAAATTCGGTACCATCCTTATCAAATCTCTGATTTTTCGAAAAGAATGACTCGTTTGAATTGGTTTCAGCAAGTGCCTGCACTGATAAAACCAAAAATACCGAGAGAACTGTCGTGATGATGAAACTCATGGTGTCTCCTCTATTTAGTTGTAACATCAATCAGCGTAACTTGCGGGCGCCGCCCTGTGAAAGCAAATCTGTCCAACTGTCCTCTTGCTGAACGCAGGTCCAGGGGCCGGACAATTCGACTAAAAGTTAATCGAAACTTTTCCGAGAATTGTATTCGAAGAAACATGGCTAGTAAGATTTTCAAATCCGGCTGATGTTGCGCCACCTTCTCTGGCCGCACGAGCCGCCTTCTTAAGATAAACGCTGCTGACGGCATGATTTGAGGCCTGGTAGAACAATTCAAGGTTAATGGTTTTACCTAGTCCGAATCCACCACCGATCTGAGCTATTGCTCCGCCGGGAACCATGATGGCTTCAATGTCGGTTCCTTTTACAATTTCATGGCCAATGCCTGCCAGAAAATAAAGAGGAATTAAGTCTCCGACATAAAAGGCGTAACCGAGATTAACTTCGGCTTTTAACGTGGTAATTGAAGAAAAACTATTGTTGCCGTGATTTACAGTCGACGCCACTGAAAGATTGAGATCTGTTCCCACTTTTCTAAATGGCAAAATCGCATATCGTATTGCCGCACCAACACTCTGAAATTCAGGACTCTTTGATGAAATATCAACGAGATCCGAGGCATCTACGCGCATCATGGCGTCGATACTATAGTTGTGATTGTACGCCACAAAACCGAAGGCAAGGCCGTTCATGGCGTATTCCTGCTCGAGCGTCTGAACTTGCAACTCTTCCTTTTCGTACTCAACTTCGCTTCGTCCGCCGGTGGCAACCGGTGCTTCGAGTTCGGTATCTGGTGTTGTTGCAGGGTCATTTAGTGCATCGTCGAGCGAAGCATCAACTGCTGCTTCAGAAGTGGGTTGTTCTGAAACCGGAATTTCACTTGTTGAACTTGGTGCTGCCGGGATGGCTTGATCCAGTTCGCTATCGAGACTAAGTTCGTCATCGGCGGCTTTTAAATTCGCACAATTCAGAAAAACAATCAGACCTAAGAGAATAATTTTTAACTGAATTTTTTTTGCGCGATTAAGATCCATAAGTCATGAGAGCATATTTTTTGGAGTCGCACAAGATGCCCTAGTCGTCATATGATTTCGGGTTAAAATTTCCGCTTGAAATAAACCTGTGCTTTAGCGGAAAATCTGGCGATTCCGCCCAAAAATGAGGTAAACACATACTTTTTTAAAACAAGACAAGTCTTTGAAATAACTGATAAAAAAACAAAACAATACAGCGTAGCTCAAAAATTAGCCATGGGCTCAAATTGTCGGGAACGAGAGCAATTAACAATTGAGATTTTCGGGCAAAACGACTAAACCTTATGGGTATCAAAAACATTCTGCTTTTTATTAAAATCATAAGGAGATTTTTATGGCTCACAAACGAAAGAAAATTGCGGTTATCGGCGCGGGTTTTGTAGGTTCTACGACTGCTCACTGGGCAGCACAAAAAGAACTCGGCGATGTTGTCTTGCTTGATGTTAATGAAGGGGCCGCTATCGGAAAATCACTCGATTTAGCACAGTCTGCACCTATTGAAAATTTCGATTCTAAAGTTAAGGGCTCTTCCAATTACGCCGATATCAAAGACGCGGATGTGGTAATTATCACAGCGGGAATGCCCAGAAAACCGGGCATGAGCCGCGATGAACTCGTTGGAATAAATGCTAAAATCGTAAAAGATGTTTGCGCCGGAATTAAACAAAATGCACCAAACTCGGTGGTTATCGTTGTTTGTAATCCGATGGACGTGATGGCGGTTTATGCAAAACAGCAGCTGGGCTTCCCACGCGAACGCGTTTTGGGAATGGGTGGAACACTGGATTCGGCGCGTTTCCGCGCTTTCATTGCTGAAGAGCTTAATGTTTCTGTTAAAGATGTAACCGGCGTTGTGCTTGGTAATCACGGCGATGCCATGATGCCAGTCGTGCGTACCGCCGCTGTTGGAACCACTCCACTTATGGATTTATTGCCGATGGAAAAGATCAATGCGATTGTTGCCCGAACAAAACAGGCCGGCGCTGAAATCGGCGGACACCTGAAGACCGGTTCAGCTTACTATGCGCCTTCACGCGGAGCTGTTGAGATGGCTGAAGCTATTTTAAAAGATCAAAAAAGAATTCTTCCTGTGGCAGTAGAACTGAACGGCGAATTCGGCGTTAAAGATAATTTAATGGTCGGCGTTCTGTGTAAATTGGGCGGAGCCGGCATGGAAGGAATCATCGATTTTAAAATGAATGCCGATGAAAAGGCAGAGTTTGATAAGTCCGTTGAGGCCGTACGTTCTTTAGTCGCTTTATTAAAAACTGTTCAGTAGATAGGATCATCATGAATATTCACGAGTATCAGGCAAAAGAAGTTCTTAAAAAATTTGGCGTTATGACCTTAAAAGGTCAGGTGGCTCATTCACCTGAAGAAGCAGTTGCGGCCGCCAAGGCCATCGGTGGCGCACTCTGGGTTGTTAAAGCTCAGATTCATGCCGGTGGACGGGGAAAGGGCGGCGGAGTCAAAATCGCAAAAACTCTCGATGAAGTCCGCGAGTTAACGGCAAAAATGCTCGGCATGACACTTGTTACTCACCAGACCGGTCCTGAAGGCAAAATTGTCCAGAAAGTTTTCATTGAAGCCGGCTGTAATATCGAAAAAGAATACTATGTTGCCTGCCTGATTGACCGCGCAACCGGCAGAGTTGCGATGATGGCTTCTTCTGAGGGCGGCGTTGATATCGAAGAAGTTGCAGAACATAATCCAGGTGCAATTAAGAAAGTTGATATTGATCCGAGCACGGGCCTTGGCGCCTGGCAGGCGCGCGAACTTGCTTTCGGAATCGGAGTAAAGCCCGAACTGGTAAACAAAACTGTTAAGTTTTTGATGGGCCTGTATGAAGCCTTCATAAAATGCGACTGCTCAAGTGCCGAAATCAACCCGTTGGTTGTCACTAAAGAAGGCGATATCATCTGCCTTGATGCGA
>JANOJH010000216.1:0-1368 GCA_031408135.1 Bdellovibrio sp.
AATATAAAAAACTGCTGGAAGAATTTGAGGTTGACTTTGATGAGCGCTATGTTTTTAGACCGCTGGAATAATATTTCGTCCCTGACGGGACTTCATGCTACAACATAATTCCATCTACCAATATGCCGTCCCTACGGGACGAGATTATAGTTTCCTATGTATTACCATAAAGTTTCGGAGCCGCATTAAGCATTGGAAACTACAGCGGGTGCCAATAGGGATAAGTCGGAATAATTTCACTCACTTTGTCAAGCTCATTGACTTTGAAAGCAATCGAAAAATATCTCGTCCCGATGGGACTTTAGCTAATAATTTTATAGGTATAGGCGTTTAAGTCGCAATCATTTAGCTTTGCTGAATGGTGGATCGGGTTAAATTTGTGGGTGTGAACTCGATTACCTTCAACCAGAAATTTAAAACCGATCAGGATTGTCTTCAATATTTGTCATCCCTGAAATGGGAAAAGGGTTACCGTTGTAAGAAATGCAAGAACGATAGATATTGCCCTGGCAAAAAGCCGGACAACAGACGGTGTACCAAATGCGGGTATGAAGAAAGCCCCACGGCAGCCACCATGTTTGACAAAGTTAAATTTTCGCTGCTGAAGGCCTTTCACATCGCTTTCAAGATCAGCACAAAGAAAAAGGGTATGTCCAGTCTGGAGTTGAGCCATGAATTTGAATTGCGTCAAAAGACTTGTTGGGAATTCAAGTGGAAAGTGCAGCAAGCGATGGCGAGCAGCCTCCAATACCCATTGGAGGGCACTATTCATGTAGATGAGTTTATGATCGGTGGGCCAGAAGAACAAAAACGAGGCAGGAGCAAGGGCTCAAAAAAACTATTGGTTGTAGCATTAGAAGTTTTAGGGTCTGGGGCTGGCGTTGGAAGAGCCTATGCCGAAGTGATAGGGCATGCCTCCTCGCAGGAACTGGGCAAATTTTTAAAGAAGTATGTTTCGAAAGAGGCGAGGGTTGTTTCGGATGAATGGCGTGGGTACACACCGCTGAAGGGTTATTTTAAAAAGCTGGAACAGGTATCATCCGATGATGGGAAAAACTTTAAGGACATTCATATCCACATCATGAACATCAAAGGCTGGCTAAGAGGTATCCACCATCATTGCAGCGAGGAAAGAATGCAGGGCTACCTTAACGAATACCATTTCAGGTTCAACAGAAGACAAGCAATGGGGTCAACCTTTGATTTACTCATAAGAAGAATGATAAAAAATGACCCAGTGCGCTTATTTCAAACTAATTAATTGTGATCTAAACGCCTATACCTAATAACTTAAATGCCTTCTTAACGGCTTCAACATAATTCAATTTTTCCCACGGGAAAAGCTCAACCTTTACGCGCTTTTCCGTT
>JANOJH010000277.1:0-2770 GCA_031408135.1 Bdellovibrio sp.
CCGCACACCTCTCACCGCTATATTAGGTTGGGCCCAAGAGCTGAAAAATCCCAATTTAGACCAAAAAACAGTTTCAGACGGACTGACGGTCATTGAGCGTAGTGCGCAGGCGCAGGGGCAGCTTATCAACGACTTGCTGGATGTTTCGCGAATTCAGTCAGCTAAACTACCACTGGATATGAAGGTCATCGATCTGGCAAAAATTCTAAATGTAGCCACCGACTCAATAAAGCAACTTGCTGATAATAAGTCAGTAGTAGTTGAGAAGAAAATAGATCTTGTGTCCTGTACAGTTTTTGCGGATTCAACGCGTCTTCAACAGGTTTTTTGGAATCTTCTCATGAATTCGGTGAAGTTCACACCTGCGGGTGGTAAAATCAGTGTGGTTCTGCAATCGGCCAAAACCCAGAATGGTGAGAACGCTGTTATTAAAATCACTGACACCGGACTCGGAATCAAAGCAGAGTTTCTGACGCAACTTTTTCAACGCTTCAGCCAGGCAGACAGCTCTACGGCCCGCACTTATGGCGGATTAGGCTTGGGGCTCGCCATTGCAAGAAGTCTTGTTGAAATGCAAAACGGCAAAATTAGGGCCGAAAGTGACGGCGAAGGCAAAGGGGCCACATTCACGATTACTCTACCAATGATCGTTGAAAGAGATAAAGCAGTTAAAAAATACGGCGAGCCCACCGAACACTTAAAGGTTCCTGTAAGACTTGATGGCATAAGCATTTTGGCGGTTGATGACAACGAAGATAATCGCGTTTTATTTTCAATCATACTTAAATCACTCGGTGCCGAAGTCAGACTTGCCGAATCCGCAGCCGAAGCCCTTGCAATTCTAAATGAGTACAACCCGAACATTATTTTAAGTGATATTTCGATGCCGGGCGAAGACGGCTTCAGTCTGCTCAAAAAAATTCAAATCAGAGAGGCCGGCCAAAAAAGAAAGACCCCGGTTATTGCCCTGACAGCCCACGCCGGCCAAGAAGATATTAAGCGTGTTCTCGATGCCGGTTTTTCGGCCCACATCGCTAAACCTGTAGAAAAAACCCTGCTATCAAATGTCATTAAAAAACTTGCCTCCACTTAACGTTGATGTGTGGCGGGGGCCCAACATCGAAAGCCGCCACACGGTTTCTGCCGTTGTCATCAATTCATCCGGGCAAATTCAGTATGCGTGGGGCGAGATCAATCAGAAAATCTATCCACGTTCGTCAATCAAGGCCCTGCAGGCTTTGCCAATTATACTTTCCGGCGCCGCCGACCGCTTTGCAGTTTCCAACATCGAGTTGGCACTCGCCGGCGCCTCACATAATGGCGAACCCGAGCAGGTTGAGGTGATTCAGCAATGGTTACATCGTCTGGGACTTTCGGAAAATGATCTCGAGTGCGGCGCCCACCTCCCCGGCTACCCAAAAGCCGCAGCTCAACTTATGCAATCCGGAAATCACATCACAGCTCTTCATAATAACTGCTCAGGTAAACATACCGGAATGCTTGCAACTGCATTGGCTCTCGGTGAAGGCACGCAAGGCTACTCAAAGGCATCTCATCCGGTTCAGATCATGATCAAAAAACTGATCGAAGACTTCTGTTCAGAACAGATCCATGAAACCGACATTGCAATTGATGGTTGTTCTATTCCCACATATTATCTACCGATGAAAAGCCTTGCTATCGGCATGGCAAGGCTTGGCCATGCCGAAAATCTGATTGCAGCTTACCGACAGGCTGCAGAGAAAATTTATACGGCAATAGTCGGGAATCCCTACTTTGTAGCGGGAACAGATCGATATTGTACTTTGATAATGACAGCATTGAACGGGCGCGCGTTGGTAAAAACCGGAGCCGAAGGCGTGATGTTTGCTACTGTTCCTGAATTAAAAGCAGGTGTTGTCGTGAAGGTTCATGATGGAACTGTTAGAGCCGCTGAAATTGCGATGTCCTTCATTCTGAATGAACTCGGACTTCTTGATCCGCAAAGTGCGGAGAAATTCTGCAAAATTCCGGTCAGAAACTGGAATCAGATTCTGACCGGCCGGATTACTATCAATTCGGAATTAAAGACGTGAAGAGTCGAGTTCGATTTTCATTTTTCGGAAACCCAATTCGATGCCGCCACCGGTTACCAATTGTAATGACAGGTTCAGGGTTAAAGATTCGTCGTCAACTTTAGTTGCTGCAATAACTCCGGCACCAACTCCGATAGCGCCGCGGCCTTCCGCAACTATATAGCTTCCAAGTAAGGATTGCGGATTACCAGCAACGGCCACTTGTAAAGCTTCACCATAAAGTTCCATTTTGCCGATTCCGATTCGTGGCGCAAAGTGTGATTGCATAGAAATTTTAACAGGCATTTCTACTTGTTCGTTGCCAGCAGAAACGCAGCGTACAGTTCCTGTGCCTTTGAATTCAGATTTACCGACGATGATCTGAAAACTTTTGCTTTTGCCGGTAAAGTTCAATGCACACAACCATGCTGGAACATCTGCCATTGCAACTGAACCGCTTAAAACCACTGCTGCTACCAATAATACTTTTTTCATTTGCTCTCCTTTAAAGAGTTTGTTTTTGTTCGTGGCCCAGATATAAACCTGATTATCAGTTGCTGCAATAGGGGGTGCCCCTGTAAGTGTTCCGATGTTGCCTAGTCGGAACACTTTGTTCCGATCTCTTGCTTTTCAGGAGTTACTTTGCTAATACTTACACGTGGAAAAAATCATCGAAGTAACCCTTAAGAATGTCTTGCTGAACGAGTTGAGTCTGC
>JANOJH010000283.1:0-6329 GCA_031408135.1 Bdellovibrio sp.
CTGATGACTAGAACATTTTCCACATCGTTTTCTATAGGTTTTCGTTGTACTTTTATTCATCTGATTAAAAGATAAGGAGTATTTGGCTCTATTATGCCAAATACTCCTATTTTTAGCCACACACTATTTTCTAATATACCAGAAAAAACCTACCAGGAAATGTCCATTAAGCCACAAAAAATCCCCCTCTCGATGATTCGATTGGGGGATTTTTTACATATGGGATCTGGAACTATGGAACTGTGACAACTGGAGTGTCAGTCGGAGTAGGCTCAATAACTGTCTCAGTGACTGCGGGAGTCACATCAACTCCTGGAGTAGGAGTCACAGTCGGAGCCACCTCGACTACGGGAGTAGGGTCGACAGTCGACTCTACCACCTCTATCGCTGGTGAGACTACTTCTGGAGGAGTTGTGCTCACCGTAGTAGTATCGGTCGGAGCAGGAGGAACCTCTACTACTAGAGTAGAGTTGGTTTCTGGAGCTGGGGCTGTGGCTGCGGTAGTGGTGGTAGTAGGCGTTACTATCGTATTCACAACCGGAGCCACTGGAGCTACCACTGTCCCGCTCGCCGACACCGTAATCTGTAGGAGAGCATCGAGTTGCTCCTTGGTGATACAGGTCTCGTTCCCTGTCGTACCGACACAGAGCGTCTCAGTATGAGTCTCTCGTGTCCATACTTGGTCAAAGTATCCACGTAGAGCAGTGATCTGGAGGACGATAAGGTCACGGATCAGGTGTACACCCGTCATGATCGCCCCGATAATTGTATCCCGTACATCTCGAGCCGTGTTCGTGAGTGCTGCGAGGTAGTCGGCATCGGATTCTGCTACACTTTGAGATACTGGGACGAGAGCAGATGGAGTCGGAGCTGATGTCGTGAGCACTGGAGTATTGGCAAGAGTAGATCCTGGGACACTATAGGTCGGAGCTGTGCTCTCTATACCAGATCCAGTAGTAACGAGAGGAGTATCGTCATGGACTCCATCGAAGTACGTATTCTGGATAAATACCATCACTGTCCCCTCAGACTCCCCTGAGAACCCTGTAAGTGCCTTACCGATGACATGTCCTGCACGAGTCGCTCGCATACCGACACCTGGGATATCTGATGTCGTGATATAGTCACCTGGTTGGATGACTCCATTTTTTGTTGATACCTTGACTGGCACACGCCCCGAGAGACCGACGATGACTGACTTGCCCTCTCCATCTGCCTCACCGATCACGAGTCCTGGCTTAGTCGAGATGATACCGAGAGACTTAGTATCGTATGCTTTGTTTGATTTTTGTACCTGCGATACTCCGTTGCCCGCGAGAGAGACGATATCTCCCTCACTGGTAGTCGTGTCACTCGTATAGTAGATCTCAGCGAGATCGGCACCAGTGACCTTATAGGCGAGTACCGTACTACCAGCTCGTACCGTACTCGTTCCTGAGACTGCGAATTGTGCCCACTGGAGTGTGACTGTCCCGGCTGTTGCACCGTTTACGATCGTCGCAAAAGCTTGGTACGGATCATCGAGACCCGATCCAGCAATCAGACCGGTCGCCACTCCACATCCGAGATTCGCCTGAGCAGTTGCTCCCTCTGCATCATATGCTGAGAACTTACACGTTGCTCCTGCTGGTGCTGTGACTGCGAACTTCAGATCTGCTGCAGTAGGCGAAATAGTATGCAGATTGTATTGGATGACCCACTTTTCATTGGCCGCTATGTTGATCGTGAGATCGTTGAGATTCACCAGTGTAGTCGAGACACTCGTGACATCTGTGAGCATTCTCTGTACGATATTGTTGTTTCCTGCATCGGCACCACACTCGAACTTTTTGGTAGTTGAGTTGTATGCTAGCTTGTCTGTGATCGAGTTACAAGAAGTGAGTCCTGCACCCTCGAGAGTCGAGACTCCGAGGTTGACTCCTCCGTCAAATGTCTTGTTCCCAGCAAATGTCTGAGCCGTAGTTGAGACGATACCAGGATTGGTCGCATCAGCGGTCTGGAGGATCAAATTGGATCCTGAGATCACCGCTCCATTTGCTGACTTGGCGACCGAGTCGAGAGTACCGATTGCGAGAGTGACACCAGTGGTATCCGTACCACAGGCCCATGCGGCACCATTGTATTTGAATATCTCACCAGTAAGACATCCATTGGTTGCAAAGTCTGCAAAGAGGAGGGTACCATTCAGAATCTTCGTAGAGTTCACAGCACCTACTCCGATCGTGAAGAGTCCTGCATTCGAGAGGGTTGCATCTCCTGAGAGTACCTGAGCGGTTGGGATATTTGACGCATTACCGATCCAGATATTCCCGTTGGTGAGACTGTTGGAGAGCTTGTTGTTGAACGTATTCCAGTCAGTAGATGAGAGGTATCAGTTGGTTCCAGTGGTTGCCTGTCCGATCGAGAATACTCCTGTTGTGTTATTGTATGCGAGTGGGCCTGTAGCAGAGAGTGAGAGTCGAGCACGAGCATCGCTATAGTAGAGGTTGGTTCCTTCAGTGAGATTGGTCGTCGACTTCGCAGCGAGTGCAGTGTCAAAACGAGACTGAGTGTAGTAGAGATTGGTTCCCTCAATGACCTGAGTGGTCGTATAGTCACCAGACTGAGCCGTGATAGCACCAGCTCGTCCGAATACAGATAATACGAGATCTGCTGGGATAGCGGTATTGGTCACACTCGTGATGCGTCCCTGGGCATCAGTGGTGAATACTGGGATCTGAGTCGCAGATCCGTAGGTGCCAGCAGTACCGACACTCGTGAGGGCAAAGTTGTTGCCAGTTCGAGCAATACCCGTCGATGCGGTGAAGAGATCAGAGATAGTATTCCCGACTCGAGAGAGACCTGTGTTGAATGTGAGAACAGATTCTTTTCCATTGAAGGTATTCCAATCAGTATTCGAAAGGAGACCTGCAGTCACTGAAGCAGTTGATGCGAGAGGGATATTGAGTGTGTGAGTCGATCCAGCTGAGACGAATGCTGGAGTAGTACCTGCGAATCCATTGGCAAATGTCTGAGTCGCTACAGTGAGTCCACCGAGAGAGGTGATACCTCCACCAGCAGCCCCAGCATCATCAACGAGGATGACATCACCCGATGCATTGACGGAGAGTACCTTGGTTCATGCAGCGAGAGAGGTACTCGCGGACGTCAGATTGGTGAATCTGAGACCCGAGTTCCCGGCGGTTCCCTGAGTGATCTCGAGTTTGTTGTTTGGTGTCGCATTGCCGATACCGACATTGCCAACTCAGTTGAATGCAAGATTGAATCCTGCCTGATTGATAGTAGTCGCCGCAGTGAGTGCACCTCCGAGCTTGATATCAAATCCTGAGAGAGTGAGCCCATTGGACGCTGTTGTCTGTTCACCATTGACCGCTACCGTAGTTGATGCCGTGATGCGTCCCTGAGCATCAGTGGTGAATACTGGGATCTGAGTCGCAGATCCGTAGGTACCAGCAGTACCGACACTCGTGAGTGCAAAGTTGTTGCCAGTTCTCGCAATACCCGTCGATGCGGTGAAGAGATCAGAGATCGTGTTCCCTACTCGCGAGAGACCAGTGTTGAATATGAGGACAGATTCCTTCGAGTTGAAGGTATTCCAATCAGTAGATGAGAGGTATCCATTGGTTCCAGTTGTTGCCTGTCCGATCGAGAATACTCCAGTTGTATTGTTGTATGCGAGTGGGCCTGATGCTGAGAGTGCAGTGAGTCCGATTTTTGTGGCTAGAGTACCTGAGAGGGCTGTGAGGTTGGAGTTCGTCGTGGCAAGATTGCTGTTCGTTGTAGCGAGGTTTGAGTTGGTAGTTGCGAGGTTACTGTTCGTGGTAGCGAGGTTTCCTGAGAGGGTGGAGATATTCGTCGTATTACTTGCAATCTGTCCTGAGAGAGTGAAGATATTTGAGTTGATCGCAGTGACAGTCCCCGAGAGAGTGTTCTGTGCACGCAGATCGGTGAAGTAGAGGTTGGTTCCTTCTGTGAGATTGGTCGTCGACTTCGCAGCGAGTGCAGTGTCAAAACGAGACTGAGTGTAGTAGAGATTACTTCCTTCTGTGACGAGTGAAGTCGTGTAGTCTCCAGACTGAGCAGTGATGGCACCAGCTCGTCCGAATACAGAGGACACGAGATCCGCTGGGATAGTGGTATTGGTCACACTCGTGATACGTCCCTGAGCATCGGTCGTGAGTACTGGGATCTGAGTCGCTGATCCATAGGTTCCAGCAGTACCGACACTCGTGAGGGCAAAGTTGTTGCCAGTTCTCGCAATACCCGTAGAGGCGGTGAAGAGATCAGAGATCGTTCCAGTGGTACTATTGTAGCTGATACCAGTTGCTGCCGAGAGTGAGAGTCGGGCTCGAGCGTTGGTGTAGTAGAGATTGGTTCCCTCTGCGATATCTGTAGTAGACTTTGCAGCGAGTGCAACATCAAATCGTCCCTGAGTATAGTAGAGATTTCCATTTTCTGGGATAGCAGATGTATCGAGTGTCGCCCAGGTTTTATCACCACGGTAATACTGTCCTACAGTACCAGTTGGGATGAGATCCTGCTTGCTATCGAATCTGACATAGTCCGTTGGTGAGAGGAGTCCGAGCTGTCCAGCGGTTGCGGTAGGTATTGTCGTGTTGACTACATTGGTCACGCGGCCTTGCCCATCGGTCGTGATGACGGGGATCTGAGTCGCAGATCCATAGATACCAGCAGTTCCGACACTCGTGAGAGAGATCGTCGTGCCAGTTACACTGACACCGCTTGTCCCGATGAAGTTGACATTGCCGATCACGCCATTGACTGATGATACTGGGGCTGCAGGATTGAGGAGCTCTTGCCAGTCTCCGATATTGGCTGGAGTATTGCTCGAGAGGATATATGACTTGCTATCCACGCTCGCGATACAGATATCACCTCGTACAGCACTCGCATTGCCTGTACAGGCCGTGAGGGTCGTATTGGTCCATACTGCGTTCATCGTGATACCAGGGAGATTAGCGATCGCGACCTTGGCATTGGCATCGAGTCCTGCGACTCCGTTGGCGATATTTTTTTGAGCATTGAGGCTGCTTGCAAATCGAGCTGGAGTCCAGTAGAGATTGTTCACACCCTCCGCAACACTGTCAGTCGTACCGATCCATGAGATCGTACCAGATGCGGCGTCGTAGGCGATAGCACCAGTAGCAAAAATAGAGTTGCGAGCACGAGCGGTCGTGAAGTAGAGATTGGCTCCTTCGACGAGATTGGTAGTAGTTTTTCCTGAGAATGCTGTATCAAATCGCCCCTGAGTATAGTATAAGTTGGCTCCCTCAGTCACCTGAGTCGTGTTGTAGTCACCAGAGAGTGCGGTGACTGAGCCAGTACGACCGAATACCGCGAGTACAGGGGCTATGCTCGATCGGTCTGTCCATACTGGGAGACCATCGACGATGACGAGGAGTTGTCCTGCAGATCCAGCCGCGAGTGCCGATGCATGGTTAGCTCCATCACCGACGAAGAGTGCACCCTGAGCGAGTGGTGTGACAGGAGCCACAGTGAATGATACTGGACCAGAGAAGGTCGCCGTATTGAACACTGCAGTACCAGTCGAGGCAATATTTTGAGTTGAGATATTGGTACCGAATATAGTATCGATAGTCGCTGTCGTCGCATAGAATACGCTCGTCGTGAGATCCGTGACGACACCAACTACGGATGTGACTGAGTTCGAGACAAGAGTCGGGATACTCGCAACAGTCGCAACAAGAGAGGCAAATGTACCAGTCCCAGTCGTTGTCGTGTTACCAGTAGTGACAACATTTCCGATCGTTGAGATATTGCCTACCTGAGAGATATCCCCAGCGAGAGTCATATTCCCGAATTGTGTAGAGGTACCGATGAGGGTCGTATTCCCTGTAGTATTCACATTTCCGATCTGTACAGAGTTTCCATTTTGGATAGTATTCCCTGTCTGAGTCGTATTCCCTGTCTGAGTCGTATTCCCTGTGATGGCAACATTTCCGATAGTAGTCGTGTTTCCATTTTGCGTAGTTGTACCGTTGATAGTCGTATTGCCAGCCGTGAGAGTCGACACATTACCAGTTGTGATATTGGCTGTCGTGAGAGATCCACTCGACGCTGTGAGCTGATTGAGAATTGTTGTACCAGTTACCGAGAGGTTGGTCGTCGTGAGTGAGCTCGATGTGATGTCTCCCGTGAAGAGAGTGGTGATGGTCGCGGTAGTTGCGGTGAGGTTAGATACTACTGCAGTGGCGATCGTCGAGAGAGTGCTCGTGAGTGTATCGATGGTACCAGTGGTTGCAGAGAAGAGGGTGGTTGAGAGATCTGAGATCACTCCAGTGACTGCT
>JANOJH010000286.1:0-9023 GCA_031408135.1 Bdellovibrio sp.
CACACCAGGAAAAACGATTTTTTCGAGGACCTCAATTGACACCGGTAAATAACTTTCAGATTGCGAAACCATACTCTTTCGTGACAATAACTCTTCGATCTTACCTATTAAGTCTTTTTCTGCGAAGGGTTTGTCGACAAAACCGCAATTTAAAGCTGCCGGAAGCTGCCTCTGAAATTTGTCGATATCTGTGCTTATAAGAATAAACGGAGTACCGGCATTTTCTTTTCGTAATTCTCGGAAAACATCCGCACCGTTTTTATGAGGCATATTGTAATCACAGATAACCAGATCAAAGGGCCCGGCAGTTTGGATTTTTTCGATGGCCATCTGGCCCTCGGTGGCTTCTAAAATATCAACGTTGTAGTTTGAAACCACGATCATTGATAAAACTTCGAGTAAATCTTTGTCGTCATCGACAATAAGAAATTTCATAACATCAATTTTATACTTATTTATAATTGAATGGATATCATTAGAGGAACCACTCCTCAACCAATGTCCTGATTCTTAACTGGTTCTTGTTTTTTTCCATCGCAACTCGTTAAGAATCAAATAAAAAACCGGAACAACGAATAGCGTAAAGGTGGTCGAGACAATTATTCCGCCAACTATTACCAGACCCATCGGCTTTCGGGTTTCATGCCCCAAGCCTCCTCCGACAACCAATGGCAAGGCCGCCATTACCGTCGCTACGGAAGTCATTAATATCGGGCGAAGCCTTATCGGGCAAGCCTGCAGCAGCGCTTCGCTGTAACTGATATTTTTGTCGTGCTTAAGATGGGTCGTAAACTCAACAAGCATTATTGAATTCTTTTTTGCGATCCCCATAAGGACTATTAATCCGATAAAGCTGAAAAGATTCAACGATGACCCCATCATCCACAAAATCAAAAAAGCACCAGTGATCGAAAATGGTAATGACATCAAAACAGCTATCGGATCGCGGAATGAATTAAATTGAACGGCAAGGATCATGTATGCAACCACGATACCGATCAACAATACCAGATACAGATTCTGAAAACTTGAATTGAATCCTGCCGATGCACCTTCTAAATTGAAGGTGTAGCCCGCCGGCAAAATACTTTCTGCAGAAGCTTTAATTTTATTTAAAACCGTGCTCTGTGATTGCCCCGGAATCAGATTACCATACACCGAGATCGAACGCTGCCGATTGATCCGGTTGATGGATTGCAAAGAAGGTCTGTTTTCGGTCGTCACCAGTTCAGACAAAGGTATTATATTTCCGTAGTTGTTACGGACGTAAAGCATTTTTACATCTTCCTGCGTAGCTATCTGGTCTTCCTTAACCTTGAAACGAATATCATTTTTTTTGCCTTCACTCATAAATTGACCGGCACGCAATCCCGCAATAGCTACCTGGAGGACCTGTGAAACCGCATCTGCGCTTACTCCCTTTTTCAGGAGCTGGTCGCGGTCGGGCACCAGCGTCAGCTCTTTCTGACCTACCCGGTAGTCGGTATCGACATCAATACCCATCTTTTCATCTTCAATTTTTTTAATGATTTCCTGAGCTTTATCATTTAACACCTGCAGATCCGATCCTCGCAAATTAAAGGCGATCGGATTTTGTCTTCCGGTTGCTAAATTCCGGGCGGAAATATCACGCATGGAAACCCGCAACCCATTTTTAATATCTTTGGTTTTTTCGCGGATTAGACTCATTACTTCGGTATGATTTAATTTTCTTTTCGACTGATCAACAAGATTCACCGGCAAAAACACCTGCCCGTGGCCGACAGACAACAAAAAACCGGAAATCTCTTTTACATCATTGAGAATTTGCTGCAATGGAGCCACCAGCTTCATTGTTTCCTCAAGTGAAGTTCCCGGCTTGGCCTGCGCGGTTATGATTATCAGATTCTGATCCTGAGACGGAACAAATTCCTGCTTAATAAATTTAACTGTAAATAAAGAAAGTATAAAAAAAGTCATCGACGAGATCAGAATTTTCCACTTGTGATTGAGGCACTTCGCAAGCAGACCGCGATATCCATTCGCCAAACTTTCAAATATATGTTCAAGTTTAACTTCAAGCTTAGAAAATTTTTGCTCGGTTCGCAGGAAGGCCGCCGCACGCATCGGCGTGATCGTAACAGCTTCCACAAGCGAAAGAATTACGGCAGCTGACATTGTTATACCGAATTGAAACAGGAACTTACCGATTACGCCTTCCATAAAAACTACCGGAAGAAAAACCGCCAGAACGGCAAGAGTAGCGGCCGTAGCGGCCGGAATGACCTCGCGCGCGCCATCGAGTGCGGCTTCATGCGGAGTTTTACCCATCCTGTAATGCCGAACGATATTTTCTAATATCATAATGGCATCGTCGACGACGATGGAAATAGAAAGTGTGAGTGCAAGTAGCGTAAACAGATTCAGCGTAAAACCGAAAAAATAAATAATAATAAACGTGCCCAGTATGGACGTTGGAATCGAAAACAGAATATTTATTGAGGACTGCACGCTGCCGAGAAACAGAAAACATATCAGAATGGTAATGATAGACGCAGCCCAGAGCTTGCCGATGGTCAGGTCGACGGTGCTTTTGGTGGACTGGGTGTAGTTGACATTAACCCGGTACTGCATGCCTTCAGGATATTTTATTTCTGCCAGTTTCTTTATAACAGTGTTGGCAACTTCGACTTCGTTGGTTCCGCGCTGCTTGGTGATCCTGAAAGTAACCGCCGTTTTATTATCAACTCTTGCAACCCGGCGAATGTCGGCAAGCCCGTCTTTCACATCCGCAACATCTTTGATATGGAAAATCCGGTCTTGAATAAGTTGGCCACCACGTCGCTGAATCGGAAAATCGGCAATTTCTTTTACAGCGCGGGCCTCACCAAGATACCGAACCCGAATTTCCTGTTTGCCTTCGGTGTATTGACCTGCGGCGCTTTCGAGATGCTGTGATCGAACTGCATCTACGACATCATTTACGGTGAGCTCGAGCTTTTTTAATTTTTTCAGATCGAGCCAGATGCGGAGATTCCGGTCTGGAAATCCGCCGGTGCTGATTTCCCCGACTCCGGGCAAAAACTGCACCTGATCCATAAAATAACTTTCTGACCACTTCAGAATTTCTTCAATATTTTTTTCGCCATAGATCGAGATAAATAAAATTGGATCTTCTTCGGGATTGGACTTCTTAATAATTGCCGGATCTACACCGGTCGGAAATCTGACCTGGCTGAGTGCGGACTGAACTTCCTGCAGCGCAACGTCGACATTGCGACTGATATCGAACTCAAGCGTAACGCTCGCTTGCCCCTGCTGGGCGCTGGAACGCATTTCTTTCACACCTTCAACCGTTAACAAACGCTTTTCGATAAGATCCAGAATTTCACTTTCAATAACTTCGGGTGCCGCACCGGGAAAACCCACCGATATGCTTAAGACCGGAAAATTAACATCCGGCATCTGACTTATACCGAGTTTGTTCAGACTAATCGCGCCGAATATGATCAAGGCCGACATTAAAATCCAGCCAAACACCGGCCGCTTCAGAGAAATTTCGATTAAGTTCATGATAACCCCGCATCTGCTGATTTTATATATTGGTCGACGACTAATCCGATCGGGCCGGAATAACGTTCAACCAAAGCTTGCACATCGGGAATGGCAGCCAGTGCTGCAGAATCCGTTATATTTATTTTTAAAAAAACATTCATCCACGGTTCAAGGGAAATGACCCCTTGTTGATAAAGAAATTTTAAACAGAAATGCAACTTCAGGGTTTCAGGAGTGGTGGATTTAGCTACAGCCCTTAAGGAATGGCCGGTTAAATTAAATAAAAACTCTGAATGCTGATCTCCTTCAAGACTTACCTGCGAAACGCAGCTCAGAATAAAAAATGCCAGCTCGAGCTTGTCGTAACTGCTGCGGATTTCCCGGAAATCTTCGATGAGTGTGGCTTCGCTCAGGGTTTTCATCTGGGTAGAGTCTTGTTTTTCACGATACGTAAAATTAACGAAATGCAGGGGCTCAAGGATCCCGCCGCCGAATCTCTTTTTACTTTTAAGCGCACTCTTCGCAATGAAGGAGGTTTTGGCGCCATTGGAACCAAGCGCATGAATAATCAGGTCGGCTTCACCATATTTAATTTTTTTCAGTATGATAAAGAGATCCTGTTTTTCGTTCACTTTCTCTCCTCTAGCCATTAATATTAGTACAAACCTAAACCTAAGTCTTGATTAATTCTTGACGTGCTTTAAATAGTGCACTGACGTCTGTCCAGTAAATGTTTTTGGGATTTAAATTCGACCCGCCATTACGATAGACTTTTGTCGACGTACTTGCGCCCGGAAGCACATTTACCGTATTACAGAAAAAATGCTAAAAAACTTTCTGAGATCAGAACGATACTCAGAAACTACTTCAAAAATGGAAACGGGTAATTAAATACCCGCTTTGTTTCTATCTTCATCATCAACAACCGACTGAACCCCGCCCTTAAGCTGAGGCCGGTAAGCCAGATGATTGATATCATAAATAAAATTGGCACCGTTCAGTCCGGGCGTCTGCCACTCAGGCCCCAAACGAATTGCATCAACCGGACAGGCTTCTTCACAAAAGCCGCAGAAAACGCAGCGAAGCATGTCGATTTCGTAGTTGATCGGAAATTTTTCGACATGTGGATCTGGATGCTCGCTGGCTTTGATCGTTATACATTCCGCTGGGCAATTTGTTGCGCAAAGCATGCAGGCCGTGCAACGGATAGCACCGTCTTTTTTAACAGTCAGAACATGATTGCCTTTGAACCTTGAGGAGTATTCATATTTCTCTTCAGGATAATTCAGGGTTAACATCTGCTTCTTATTAAATAAATTCTTAATAAGATGGCGAAATGTAATGCCCATGCCGGTCAAAATTCCCGGAAGATACCAAATATTCTTATTCTCTTTTGTTACAACTGACATATAAACCTCTTCTAGAGACTTCCGCGGTTAAAAACAAATTCATTCTTTTTTCGGTGATCTAACGTAACTTGATCCGCTCGTGTATTTGAAACGGCCTTCAGCAGATCTTCTTCTTTGGTAATTTCGATACTCAGGCTTTCGCCGACAAAAAGTTTTGCCAGCTCGGTGCCGGTAAGCGCTTCGCTCACAACAACCGTCGCTTTTTTAAACTTCTGGGCTAATCCTTTGAAATTGACGAAAGTTCCGGCTTTTTCAATGTAGGATTTCATCGGAATCAGAGTAACAGTTTTAAGCGAGTTGCTGTTTTCAATCTCAGGAACCCTGACAGAAGAAACGTAAATCAGATTTGAGGCGTTCGCAAAAAGTTCAACTTTTTGTGCCAGGTCCGAATAAACGGCTGAATTTTCCGGGCCAATCACAACGAGTTGTTTGATCTTTCCTGATTTCAGATTCGCTTCCAATTCAGACCACTTTGTGCTGATACCGAATTTTTCAAATGCCTGCCGAAGTCCGTTTGTGTTCGGATTTTTATCTCCGCGGAGTAGCAAGCCGTCAAATTCTTCGGCCTTAGGCTCGTGTGGCCACCAGTGGTATACGTTTTTAGTTTTCAGTTGAGTAACAAATGCCGTCAACAGAGATTCATACTCTTCAACCGTATTCTGGCCTGTCAGTACCAATGCGATTTCTTCCGGTTTAGCTGCATTCAGAAAAACGGCCGCGTCTTTTGCGGCTGCGCCTGCATGAAGTTCAGGATGCCACGTTCCGTTTGCAAATTTCCGCCCCTTTAATAGTCGTGCTTCACGATTGACGAATTTGTAAGTGTTTCGTCCTTCATCGCACATCCAATAGCCGTTAACTTCAGGATTGTTGCGTGGTTTTACTCGGAACAAACCTTCTTTATTGAAAAATACATTCACATTGCAGCCTGTAGAGCAACCGTTACAAATTGTTTCGGAATCTTTGAGATACCAAACACGCTGCTTGAACCTGAAATCTTTTGAAGTCAATGCGCCGACCGGACAGATATCAACCGTATTCAGAGAATAATTATTATCCAACAATTTTCCGTCGTGCGTACCGATTTCCGAATGATCCCCGCGATTGAAAATACCGAGTTCATGCGTTTTGGAAACTTCGTCGGTGAATCTTGTGCAACGGGTACAAAGAATGCATCTTTCAGAATCCAGAACAACCGTCGGCCCCAGATCGACGGCCTTTTTCTTTTTTTGTTTTTTTTCTGCCATCTCGGGATTGTACTTACCGTATTCCATGTATTGATCCTGAAGACCGCACTCGCCGGCCTGATCACAAATCGGACAGTCGAGAGGATGATTTATCAAATGAAAATCAAGTCCCCATTTAACAGAGTCTTTTACTTTATCGGAAGTATTATTGATCTTCATGCCCTCAGTCACCATGGTGTTGCAGGCAATCTGAACGCGCGGGTTTCCTTCAATTTCAACCATGCAGAGTCTGCAGACGCCGGCGATCGAAAGGCCCGGATGCCAACAATAATGTGCGATTCTCTGAGCATTTTCGCTCATGGCCTGAATTATCGTTGTTCCTGGTTTTACTTCCAGGTCAACGCCATTAATGGTGCATTTCAGCATGAGGTGCTCCTTTAAAAGCGGTTCCTTTAACTTTAGATTTTCCTTCGCGGACGAAATATTCAAATTCGTCTCTGAACTTCGGAACAAAACTTAAGACCGGCAATGCGGCCGCATCCGAAAGCGCACATATAGTTTTGCCTTTCATGTTGTCGGCAACTTTTAGCAGTAACTCAATATCCTGCATTCTGCCCTTTCCGGCCAAAATCGAATGAACAATTTTATCAAGCCAACCAGTGCCCTCGCGACAAGGAGTGCATTGACCGCAAGATTCGTGATGATAAAAATGCATCAAATTTGCAAGGCACTGAACCATACAATTGGAATCATCGATAACTATAATGGCACCCGAACCCAGCATTGAACCCATCTGTGCCAGATTTTCATAATCTAATGTAGCACGCATTGATTCGTCCGCATTCAGAACCGGCGCAGAAGAGCCTCCGGGAATAACTGCTTTCAGTTTTTTACCGGCTTTGAATCCGCCACCGAGATCATAGATCATATCTTTTAACGGGAAGGCCAATGGCACTTCAAAATTTCCGGGCTTTACAACATTACCTGACAAAGAAAATAGTTTGGTGCCGGCGGATTTTTCGGTTCCGAAAGTACGGTAATGAGCAGCTCCGTCACGGATCACATATTTTACAACGGCGAGAGTTTCGACATTATTAACGATTGTCGGTTTTTTCAGATAACCCTGCACGGCCGGGAACGGCGGTTTCAATTTTGGCTGACCCTTCAGGCCTTCAAGCGAGGAAATCATTCCGGTTTCTTCACCGCAAATGTAAGCGCCGGCTCCGCGATAGATATCCATGTCGTGATCAAATCCGGAACCTAAAATGTTCTTTCCGAGGTAACCGGCCTTGTAAGCTTCCTGAATAGCGGCTTCGAGTGTATCTATAGACTCATCGTATTCGCCACGGATATAAATATAGGACTTCTGACAATTGATCGCAAAAGCCGAAATGATCATGCCTTCAATCAATTGATGTGGGGCTTTTTCCATCATCATTCTGTCTTTAAAAGTTCCGGGTTCACCCTCATCGGCATTGCACAGTAAAAAACGAGGTTCATTGTTTTTAGGCAGAAAGCCCCATTTCATTCCGGTCGAAAATCCTGCTCCACCCCGGCCCCGCAGTCCCGATGCCTTAACTTCATCGATAATCGCCTGAGGTTGCATTTTGAGTGCTTTTTCGAGAGGTTTATAACCGCCGTTTTTTAGGTAGCCTTCAAGCCCCTTAAACTCCGGCAAATGATAAAATTCTGAAAGATATTTTACTTCTTTATTCATTACTTCATCCCTCTTAAAAGATTCATAGCGGATTCCGGCGTTAAATTTTCGTGATATTTATTTCCGATTTGCATCATTGGCGCGGTTCCGCACGAACCAAGACACTCAACTTCTGAAATTGTAAAACGCCCGTCTGTAGTAACTTCATTTAACTTCACGTTGAGTTCAGTACATAAATGGGCGGTTAATTCTTCGGCGCCGTTCAGCATGCACGAAAGTGTTCTGCAAACCTGAACATGGTATTTGCCGACCTTTTCCTTGTTGTACATTGAATAAAAAGTGAAGACTTCATTGATCTGCGCTTCAGGAATATCCATTACTTTGGATAATTCCTTAATGACTTCGGCGTTAACAAAGCCGTTATTTTCTTTTTGGCCGATGTACAACGCCGGTAGCACGGCCGACTGTTTTGATTCGTAGCGCTTGAGTTCACTAAGTACTTTTTGTTTTCCATCATTTGAAAGTTGAAACATATTACCGATCCAATTCCCCAGCAATGACGTTCATGCTGGCTACGGTTGCGATAGCATCTGCTAACATTGATCCCTTTACGACTGTCGGAAACGACTGATAGATGGCAAAACACGGCGGCCGAACTTTAAGGCGATAAGGATTGGCTGAGCCATCACTGATCAAGTAAAAACCTAATTCGCCGTTGGCCGCTTCAGTGGCATCGTAAACTTCACCTGCCGGCGGGCGTAGCCCTTTGATAACCAACATGAAGTGATTCATGAGGCCTTCGATATTTCCGTAAACATCTTTTTTCTCTGGCAGAACAATGCCTTTGTCGCGAATTGTGTAATCGCCGCCCGGCATGGTTTTACAGACCTGACGGATTATCCGGATACTCTGGCGCATTTCTTCAATTCGCACGCAATAGCGGTCGTAGATATCGCCGTTGGAACCTGTTGGAATATCGAAATCGTATTGATCATAACCGTAATAAGGATTTGATTTTCGCAGATCAAGCGCCATGCCCGAAGCTCTTAACAGCGGACCGGTGTAGCCCCAACTGATCGCATCGGCTTTTGAAACCGGGCAAACGCCTTGGGTTCGTTTGATGAAAATTTTATTGTCGAGCAGCATCTTTGAAATTTCGTCGATGCCGTCGCTCATCTCATTACAGAAATGCAAAACTTCATCGAACCAGCCTTCGGGCGCATCCTGAGCCATCCCGCC